>SOHZ01000539.1 GCA_004377365.1 Anaerolineales bacterium
TTCACTGCGTTCCGTGCTACCCTTCGACAAGCTCAGGACGTGGCTCAGGATGCTGGACTTCGCTGGCCTGAGTAGTTACATGCTCGCGGTGGATTTGTAATCCACCGCATCGTAGAATAACGTCCTGACGCCGGATTACCTGTGGCACAACAGTGCCGCCTGTGCCGCAATAGTGGCGCAAATCCGGCGGGGGCAAAGGACAATCAGGGTGAGGGGGAATTGCTCGCGCAGCGGAAGCCAAGGTAGTCTCCCCTAACCGAGGGGATTAACCCAAAACGGCTAGCACAGCGGGTGAGTCCTTGAGGGAAAGCCCACGACCCACCTCGTGCTACCCGATGCTTCCCTTGATTGGGCCCCTGAAGATTGCGGTCGTGAACGGCCTGATAGTAATCCCACTGGTACCGATCGGCTACCCATTCCCAGGCGTTCCCCGCCATGTCCATACAGCCGTAGGGACTGGCTCCATCGGGATAGCTGCCCACTGCCGTCGTGTGGCCGGGTCCTGCGTCTTTGGAATTGACTTTGTCCTCGTCCCAATCGGTTCCCCAGGGCCATGTCCTGCCGTCGGTCCCCCGGGCGGCCTTTTCCCACTCAGCTTCGGTGGGCAAGCGTTTGCCCGCCCATTGGCAATACGACTGTGCCCCGTACCAACTGACGTAAGTCACAGGATGGTCCTCGTACCCGCTCCTGGGCCTGTACTGACCACCCTGATAGACAATGTTGGAGCCCTCATCCTCGACGTTCACCCAGCTCACGCCATCCTCTTCCTGATTCCCTTTCTCATTGAGGAAGCGGGCGAACTGTTCGTTGCTCACCTCGTATTTGTCAATCCAGAAGTCATCCAAAGAGACAGAGTGCATGGGCTTCTCGTCGCCATCGGCGCTGGCATCGCTATCGCTAGAACCCATGAAGAAATCGCCAGCAGGAACGTGAACCATCACCGAACTGTCTTTGTCCCACACTGTGGTGGCCTCAGCTATAGGCTCTTGTGTTGGCAATATGCTCGGTGAAGCGGGTGTTGGCTTTACGGGCGCCACCCTGGATCGGTAGACGATGCCACCGACGGTAAGCAACCCTGCTACTAATAGGATTCCGCCAATGGCTACCACCCGCCTGGGGAAGCCTTTGCGTATGCTCGGCAGCGGCGTTGGCTTCTCTATGGCGGCCGGTGTCTTTCGTTCCCTCTCAGCGGCTATTGCCCTTCTGATAGCCTCCTCTCTGGCCTCGATGTCAACCACCCGCTGGGGAAAACCCGCGGTCCTGATAGGGCGGGGGGTCTGCTCCTCGCTGAGGGAAATGGTCCTCTTATCTTGCTTTGCAGCTGCTGCTTCCAAGAGAGGCTCACCCGCAGCCTCGACGGCTGCTGTCAGAGCACGGGCCATCTCCCCCGCGCTGGCGAACCTCATTTCTGGCTTCTTGGCCAGAGCGTGGTGAATCACCTCCGCCACCACCTCGGGAATCTGGGCTACCAGCTCGGTCAAGGGTAAAGGCCGATCATAGACATGGGCATGTAGCACGTGAGGGGTGCCACCGCTGAAGGGCACCTGTCCAGAGAGCATTTCGTAGCACACAATGCCCAGGGAATAGATGTCCGAGGCTGGTTTGATTGCTAGACCGCCTATCTGCTCAGGCGACATGTACTCAGGCGTACCAATGCTCATCCATGGAGCGGTCAGCTTTGTCCCTTCGGCCGGTTTGACGGTGCCGAAATCGGTCAGGGTAACGTGTCCCTGATCGTCCATGATGACGTTGCTAGGCTTCATGTCGCGGTGCACAAAGCCCCGGGCGTGAGCGTAGTCCAGCGCCGAGGCCAATTGCTGAGTGATCTCTGCCACTCGCCTTGGGGGCAGTGCTTTCTCCTCCTGCAGAATCTGAGCCAGAGTGTGGCCTGGCAGGAACTCCATAGCCAGACAGTACCTGCCTTCAATCTCCGCCACCTCGTAGATGGCCACGATGTTGGGATGCTTAAGGTTGGCGGCTGTCCGAGCCTCACGCCAAAAACGTTCCAGAAAAGTAGGGTCCCCTGGCGGGGGCGCGGTCATGATCTTGAGGGCTACGGTGCGATTCAGGGTGGTGTCAATGGCTTTATAGACGGCGGCAAATCCGCCCCGCCCTAGCTCCTCACCGATCTTGTATTTGCCCAACGTCTGGGGGGTCGAATCTTTCATTCCCCTTCCCTCATCCTTCCAACTCTAACTGGCCAGAGTGGGATTGATTGCAACGCACGTATGGGAGCAGTCCACTTATAGTATAGCAGAATTTTTGAATGTTGACAATATAGCACGATAGCCCTGTCACCCGGTTTCTGGTCGGGCGTAGAAGCATAACAAGGTGCTGCCGTATTTGCGCTGGTCGGCCAATTGGAGTGATCTCAAATCAAGGGAAGCAAATTCCTTGGGATGGATCTGGGCGACGGTCAGGCCCTCGTCGGCCAGCAGCTCCCGTCCATCTAATGCTAGCAGGGTCTTGGCCCACAGGCCTTTGTATTGGGGGGGGGCAATGTAAACGATGTCGAACTTTTCGTCGAACTCTCCTCTCAGGAACTTGAAGACGTCAGAACTTACCACTTGAGCCCGGTCGGCCAGGCCCGTCGTCTTTAGGTTTTCGGTGATAACCTTGAGCGCCTGTCGGTTCCGTTCTACGAAGACAGCTCGACGCGCTCCCCGGCTGAGGGCTTCGATGCCTACGCTACCCGTGCCGGCGAAGAGGTCGAGGAAAAGGGCATTCACCACCCGTCTCCCCAGGATATTAAACAGGGACTCTTTCACCCGGTCGGTGATGGGTCTGGTGGCCTGACCTGGCACTGAGATCAATTTTCGCCCCTTGGCTTCACCGGCAATGATCCTCATGAGTCCTCCCTCCATGCTCTATCCGAATCTTTTCCTCACTTCTTTCCCCTGTCTGTAGGAGCCTGCCAGAAACCAGAAAGGCCATCAGGTTTTTCCAACGATAGAGTTGATATGTCACCACCAGCCAAGCCAGGATCACTAGGCCGATGGATTCCAAAGTGATGATGAGCGGGTATGCAACTATCTCAGCGTAGGCATCCAGCATGGCTTCTGGCGAGCCCATAAAGCGCCATGGCTCGAATTGCCAGCCCAGGAAGGGGAAGAACAAAGTGCGTGGGTAGAGCCATATTCGGTCAGCCAACAAGTGACCGTTGAAAGCCAGAGCGTAGACGAATCCTTTCCGCCACCGAACTAAGACGATGAGCGAGACCAGGAGGTGGATCAGCAAGGTGTGCGCCAGCCCCTGGCTGGTCTTAGAGTCGGTAAAGATCAGTAGAGAGAGGGGTTTATCAATGAGATCAGGCAATAAGGCAGCCAGGGCTGCTACGCGATAGTCAGCATCCTCAAAGAGCCCGGCCTTTCGCTGTAGAAGGTCAAGTGCTCCCCAAGTGTATTCGATGTGACCTGGTGGTAGCATTAATGATTCATCCTCCAATACAAGTTTCAAGCTAATGGCTTGCGTGGTGAAAGCTCCCCACCTACTACGCAGGCCCAGGCAGTTTCTTATAAATTTTAAAGAAGCGTGCATTGTGAATCATTGCGCGAAATTGATTTTTGGTATATACTGAAGTTATCTCGCCGTTAGGCGATGAAGTGGGTGGATTATGGACGTAGAAGCTTTGTTTGAAGAGATACACGAGGCTCTCTCTCAGAGTGACATGGACTTGATCAGGCGGGCTTATGGTTTGGCTGCTGTGGCCCACGCTGACCAGGAGCGGGCCTCAGGCGAACCTTACATTGTGCACTCCCTGGCCGTTGCCCAGCGTTTAGCCGAGTTACATCTGGATTCGGCTACTATTGCCGCAGGCTTGCTGCACGATGTGGTTGAGGACACCATCGTCACCATTGAGGACCTGCGCCAGGATTTCGGCGAGGAAGTAGCCAAACTGGTAGACGGGGTGACCAAGCTGGAGCAGATTGACCAACTGAGCCAGATTAGCCACCGGACTTTGGAATATGAGGAGGCCGAGAGCCTGCGCAAGATGTTCCTGGCCATGGTGGACGACATACGCGTGGTCCTGATCAAGCTGACCGACCGCTTGCACAATATGCACACCCTGGCTGCTCTACCGCTCTCCAGACGCAGGAGATTCGCCCGCGAGACGCTGGACATCTTTGCCCCCCTGGCCAGCCGGCTGGGCATCTGGCAAATCAAATGGGAGCTGGAAGACCTATCGCTCCGTTATCTAGAGTCCGACAAATATCAGGAAATAGCCCGGCTCGTCGCCGAGAGACGAGCTGACAGAGAAGAGCACATTGCCGAAATCGCTGAAATCTTGCAGAAGACATTAAAGGAAGAAGGCATTCAGGCTGAGGTGACAGGGCGTCCCAAACATATCTACAGTATCTACAAAAAGATGGAACGTAAGGGAGTTGATTTCGACCGAATCTACGATGTGCGAGGCGTACGCATCATCGTCAACGAAGTCCAAGACTGTTATGCGGCTCTGGGAATTGTGCACAGTCTCTGGTCACCTATACCTGGCGAGTTTGATGATTTCATTGCCACTCCCAAAGACAACATGTATCAGTCGCTCCACACTGCCGTGGTCGCTCCTGGGGGCAAACCCCTGGAAGTGCAGATCCGCACTAACGTGATGCACCACAAGGCTGAACTGGGCATCGCCGCCCACTGGCGCTACAAGGAACAACAGGCCAAGCGTGATGTGGCTTTCGAAAGTAAGATAGCCTGGCTGCGCTCGTTGATGGATTGGCGTCAAGAGGTGGCCGATGCTGGTGAGTTCGTTGATTCAGTCAAGAGTGATGTCTTCCAGGACCGTGTTTACATTTTCTCCCCAAAGGGAGAGGTTTTCGATCTGCCAGCCGGTTCTACGCCCATTGACTTTGCCTATCTTGTTCACACTGAAATTGGTCACCGTTGTCGGGGGGGCAAAGTGAACGGTCGCCTTGTTGCTTTGAACTATCAATTGCAAAGCGGCGATCAGGTCGAGATTCTAGCGACCAAACGGGGTGGACCCAGCCGCGACTGGCTCAATCCCAGTTTGAACTATACCAAAACCGCCCGCGCCCGCCAGAAGATCCGGCAATGGTTCAGGCGACAGAACAGAACAGAAAACATCGCCAGGGGACGAGAACAACTGGAAAAGGAATTAAAACGGCTCGGCGTCAATCACGATGAAAGCTATGAGAGGATAGCCGGGCTTTTCGGGTTCGGCAAGACGGATGACTTCCTGGCAGCTATCGGTTGCGGGGACATACATGCCCAGCAGATTGCTACCAAAGTCCTGCAAGCCGAGCGAGAGGAGCATGAAGAGGCGCTGAAACTGCCGGTGGTTGCTCCGCCACCCATTCCCACGCCAGGTATTATGGTGAAGGGGGTGGGCAACCTGCTGACCAGACTGGCGCGCTGCTGCAACCCTCTCCCCGGTGACGACATCATCGGCTACGTCACTCGTGGACGTGGGGTGACCATTCATCGCAAGGATTGCCTCAACATGCTACGCCGAGAGGACACAGAGCGTCTCATCGAAGTTGATTGGGGGCAGGGTATCCAGCAGACCTATCCGGTGGTGATCAGAGTTATAGCCTATGATCGGGACGGCCTGCTGCGTGACATCGCTGGCGTGGTGGCTGATGAGGACATCAGCATGAGTGCTGCCAACGTGGTTACCCGCAAGAAAGAGAACATGGCCACCATCACTGCCACTCTTGAGATCACTGACATCGCCCAGTTAAGCCGCGTCCTGGCCAAGATTGACCAATTGCCCAATGTCCTCGAGGCCAAACGCCAGGCAGGGTAGAGCCCCAGCCATTTCCAGCCCGGTTTCTGTCGGGAAACGCTCCTGGTGACTGCTTCAACGGCACTCTGCGAGCGGGTTTCCCGACGAGTATTAGCCTATGGCCTTCACTAGTTCGAGCAGTATTTTTTCAACACTGGCCTTGTCAGTGGCCACGCAGGGCAATACCTTCTCAACTTTGAGGGCCTTTTGTATTTCCTCCGGCGAGAGGGCCCCTCCCAAATCTTGCTTGTTGGCCACTACTAGATAGGGGGCAGCCGCATACTGCTGGAACAGCTTGAGCATGCGCTCTACCTCATCAAAGCTCTCAGGGGTAGTGCTGTCGGCCAGGACTATGAAGCCCTGCATCTCTTTGGAGAGCACCTCCCACATGAAATCGAAGCGCGATTGGCCCGGTGTGCCGAACAGGTGCAGTAACTTGCCGCCCAGAGTTATCCGTCCAAAGTCCATGGCCACTGTGGTCTCTTCCTTCACCGCCACAAGCGGGTTGGTTATCTTGCGCTCAGTGGACACGACCTCAATTTCACTAATAGTTCTGATGAACTCTGTCTTACCAACGTTAAAAGGGCCAGTGACTACGATTTTCAGAGCCTTCATGAGTTTCACCTCTCCTATTGTTTGGATGTCCTTCCCGAGGGCAGTCTGACTCTACTTTTTGCTTTGGACCCCATCTGGCGAGATCTTCCCTGGCTTGAGGGACAGACAGGTACACGCTGTCCTCACATCGTGAACCAGCCAGGTTCATCTCCATTTCACTCTCTCTTTTCCCTTGTGCTTCAACCTCCAGAGCCAGCCCGCTGGATAACCGATCATCTTCGCTATATCTCCCACCACCCTGATAATGGGGACCCACAGAATGGCTCTGACCTTATCCAGCCAGCCATAGTCTGCCATCATGGGCCTAAGCCTTCTATAGGGCGTCCAGAGGTAGACTGCCGCCCCAGCAAGCAGGAGCAACCACCAGAGAGGATTCCTCCAAAAGCCAAGAAGGAGAAGTAGTGGGGTGACCAGCAAATAGGTCAGATAACGTACGGCATGGCGCTTGCGCCACAAATCGGCCTTTCCATCTCCTCTGGCATAGCGGTAGTATTGTTTGAAGAAGGCTTTTAGGTTGCTGCGAGGGCGAAAGTAGGCAATGGCTCGCGGAGCAAAAGGGAAAGGTCCGTAAAGCTCCCGCAGTTTGAAATCAAAAATGAGATCCTCACAGTAGTCCAACCATTCAGGATAGCCGCCTACCTCTTGCCACGCTTTCTTTTGAAAGGCAACGGACCGGCTGGAGGGCAGAAAGCGATTGGGGTCAATGTCGGCCAAAGCAGGCAGCACAGTAGCTCCCATGGCTGTCTCGAAAGCGCTTTGGGGATCGGGCAAGAAGAAGCCGCTGACGACGTTGACCGAGTCTTCTCTTGTCTCTCCTTCGAAGGGTCTGACAAGTTCTTCTAGCCAGATGGGCACAAGCCTCACGCCCGCATCGGTGGAGGCAATGACATCCCCTCTGGCCGCAGCGATGGCCGCATTACGCCCCTGAGAGATGTTGGTATCTGGACAGACTAGCACCCGCAGAGGCAAGCCACTCTCTGTAGCGTATCTCTTCAGGACTTTTACCGTCTTGTCGGCAGAACCGCCATCTACGAAAACCAACTCGTCAGGCTGGCGAGTCTGAGCCGCCAGAGAGTCCAGCAGCCTCCGCACAGAACCTTCTTCGTTTTTCACAGTGGCAATAATTGAAACCCGCACAGGCATCAGCCCTTTCCCAATGGCTGCTCTTTAATTATAGCAGCGACGGCTCAGAATGGCAAGCCGGGCTATCTGGCGAGACACTTTTGGGATACCTGTACCGCAACAGTGGTGAGAGTTCCTGCGAGAGCGTTACGCGCTTGCCTTATTGCCTCCCGATCTTGCCTGTGATATAATTATCCTGCGCTCAGACTGTTATTGAAGACCAGAAGGGGGACTCTGACCAGCCTTACAGTACCTTTGGCCCAACTGCGCGTCAATCAGACCTGGGGAGTGGAAAATGAAGCAGAAGGTTGATCTAATAGTCCACAGTGCTCGCCAGCTTCTTACCCTTGGCGAGGTTGAGGTCCCCTCTGCCCTTTCTATCTCACCCTCCTGTCCCAGGCGGGGAGAAGCTATGAATGAGTTGGGCCTCATCGAAGATGGAGCGGTAGCCGTAAGCCGTGGACTCGTCACTTTGGTCGGAACAACCGAGGAGGTGCTGGCTCAGACCGAAGCGGAGGAGATGATTGACGCCTCGAACAGGGTCGTCATGCCCGGTTTCGTTGACCCTCACACCCACCTGGTTTTCGCCGGCTCCCGCGAGGACGAGTTCGAATCGCGCCTCAGGGGTACTACTTACATGGAGATCATGGCCGCCGGTGGGGGGATAATGAGCACGGTGCGAGCTACGCGGGTCGCCACGTTGCCGCAGTTGATAGCTCAAAGCCGAGGGCGCCTCGATAGAATGTTGGCTCATGGCACCACCACAGCCGAGGCCAAGTCTGGTTATGGCCTGAATGTAGACGATGAACTCAAGATGCTCGAAGCCATTCGCCAACTGGACGCGACTCATCCTGTTGACCTGGTGCCTACCTTTTTGGGAGCCCATGCGGTGCCGGTGGAATTTAAAGGCCGGGCTGATGAATATGTGGAGGTGGTCATCAATGAGATGTTGCCATTGACTGAAAGGGAGCTGAGGGAGAACGCATCAGGCGCCTCGGCTCCTTCAGTGCCCTTCTTTTGTGATGTTTTCTGTGAAGAGGGGGTCTTTTCGGTCAGTCAATCGCGCCGCATTCTGGAGCGAGCCAGGGAACTGGGCTTTGGGCTAAAGGTCCACGCTGACGAGTTCGAGCCTCTGGGCGGCACCAGTCTGGCCGTGGAACTGGGAGCGGTCTCAGCCGATCATCTGGTCTGCACTCCCGTTGATGAGATCGAGGCCCTGGCAGGATCCGATACCATCGCCGTGTCCCTACCGGGTACGCCTTTTGGTCTGGGCCACCATGAGTATACCCCTGCCCGCCAGATTATTGAAGCCGGTGGAGCCTTAGCTCTGGCTACCGATCTCAACCCCGGCACCTGCTACTGTGAGTCCATGCAGATCATCATCGCTCTGGCCTGTCGCTACATGCGCCTGACCCCTGCTGAAGCCATCGCTGCGACCACTCTCAATGCTGCTCATGCCCTCGGTCTGGGCGACAGGGTGGGCAGCCTGGAAACCGGCAAGAAGGCTGATATCCTTGTACTGGACATCCCCAATTACCGCCACCTGGGCTACCACTTTGGGGTTAACTTGGTGGAAAGAGTGATTAAGAGCGGTCAGGTCCTGTACCGCAACAGTGGTAAGTGAGCTGACGTTCCTTTGGCTGGGTATTGGGACCGGACCTGGGATTGCAAGAGAAGCCACCCTGCGGGAGAATGCGCCACTATTGCGGCACAGGCGGCACTGTTGCGCCACAGGGAGTGGCTTCTCTCACATTACAAACAAATGACTCAAACTACTTGAGCTCGACCACAGCTCCTTCGGCTTCCAGCTTTGCTTTGGTGGCTTCGGCTTCTTCCTTGGGAAAGCCTTGCACTACTGAGGTTGGCGCGCTGTCAACCAGTTCCTTAGATTCCTTAAGACCCAGGCTGGTGATCTCACGCACCGCTTTGATGACCTGGATTTTCTTGGGGCCGATTTCTTTCAATATGACGTCGAACTCTGTCTTCTCCTCCTCGGCCGGGCCGGCAGCTCCAGCGGCCGCTGGCATACCCGCCGGGACAGCCATCATCGGCGCGGCTGCACTGACGCCAAAGGCCTCTTCGCAAGCCTTGACAAAGTCGGAAAGCCCCAAGACCGTTATACCTTTCACGGTCTCAAGCAGAATCGCCGATTTGTCTTCTTCAGGCAACCCTCCGATGGCAGCAATGATATCGTCTTTGCTCATCTCCTTGGGTTTTCGAGTCCTCGTGGTTTTCTTAGCTTTTGTCTCTTCAGTCTTCTTTTCTTCAGGCATTTGATCCTCCTATTTCATTTGATTTATACTTTTTAGGCGTTACCTGTTTCCAGTTGGTCGGCGTGAGCCTTCAGCACAGTAACCAAACCGCGCAGGGTGCCACTCAACACATTGACTAGACCAGCTATGGGAGACTGTATGCCACTTAGCAATTGAGTCAGTAAGACATCGCGAGATGGCAAATTGGCCAAAGACGATATGACCTGCCCATCAATCACCCTTTCGCCCAGAATGCCTCCCTTGATGGTCAACACTTTGGATTCCTTGGCGTATTCAGTCAAGACCTTAGCCGGGGCGATCACATCTTCGTAGCAGAATCCGATAGCTGTCGGCCCTTGTAAAAGCTCCTCAGGCACAGGCAGCCCGGCTTCCCCCAGAGCCATCTTGACCAACCTGTTTTTGACCACGTGATAACCGCTTCCCGCCTCGCGCATTTTGTTGCGCAAACGGTTGAGCTCAGCGACCGACAAGCCGCTATAATTGGTCATGATTGCCGCCTGGCTGCGGGAGAATGCCTCGGCATAGCTCTTCACCAGTTCCTGCTTCTTTTCCTTTGATATAGCCAAACTCATCCACCTCCTTGTTTTGTATAGCAAAAAGTCTTCGCGTCCGCCGACACGAAGACTTTTATGAAGAAGGGAAAATAAGACCTTCTCCTGTGACAATCTTCACCTCGGCAGGCTCCGCATTAAATGCCCGTGGGCATACCTGCTGTCTTTGGCTCCAGATAGATTTTCGCCTGTATCGCCTGTGCCGCAATCACCACTATTGCGGTGCAGGCGGTGCAGGAGTGGCACAACAGTGGTAATTGGGCCTCAGGCTGCTTTCAACGCTTGCGCTTCAACCACATCCACTTTGATGCCTGGGCCCATGGTTGTAGTCAAGGTTATCTTCCTGATATATTGCCCCTTGGCAGCGGCTGGCTTGACTTTGAGGACAGCTTCCATCAAAGCCGCCAGGTTATCCATTAGATGCTCTTTGGGAAAGCTGACTTTGCCAATGAGAACGTGCAGGTTAGCTGTCTTGTCGAGTCTGAACTCGACGCGGCCAGAGCGTAGCTCGTTGATCAGGCGAGGCAGATCCTCAGCAGGCACAAGAGTGCCTGCCTTGGGGCTGGGCATCAGGCCCCTGGGTCCTAGGATTTTGCCTAGCCGGCCTACCTTGCCCATCACCTGAGGGATAGCGACGGCCACCTCGAAATCCAGCCATCCTCCTTGGATTTGTTTAATCAAGTCATCGCTGCCTGCGTAATCGGCTCCTGCTTCCTGAGCGATTTTCTCTGCCTCTCCCTCAGCGAAGACGAGGATGCGCACCTTCTTCCCTGTGCCATGGGGCAGCAAGGTTATGCTCCTCACCTGCTGATCGGCCTTTCGAGGATCTACTCCCAGGCGCAGATGCGCCTCCACTGTGGCATCAAAGTTGGTGAAAGAGGTTTTCTTGGCCAACTCAATAGCTTCCTCAGGCGCATATGTCTTGGTGCGATCCACCAACTTGGCCGATTCTAGATATTTCTTTCCACGCTTTGGCATCTCATCCTCCTTAGTGGTAACAACGGGATTTTACCCTCCCACATAAACCACGCTACGCGATAGTTTAATCTACAACTTCAATCCCCAGACTGCGGGCGCTGCCTTCGATCATACGTTCTGCCCCTTCAATGTCCAGAGCGTTAAGATCCTTCATTTTCAATTCGGCGATCTCACGCACTTGCTGGCGGGTGACTTGACCAACGACCACCCGACCAGGTTCGCTGGACCCCTGCTCTACACCGGCAGCCTTTTTCAGCAGGTCGGTAGCTGGTGGGGTTTTGGTGATAAAGGTGAAAGACTGATCTTGATAGACGGTGATCTCAACAGGAATGACGGTACCAACCTGGCTTGCCGTACGGGCGTTATATTCCTTGCAGAAAGCCATGATGTTAACGCCGTGCTGACCCAACGCTGGCCCGACCGGTGGGGCGGGGTTGGCTTTCCCAGCCGGTATCTGTAGCTTGATAATAGTTTTAATCTTCTTGGTCATCTAGCAGGTTCCCCCATCTCAAATTTTTTCCACTTGCAGGAAGTCTAATTCCACGGGTGTCTCGCGACCGAAGAAGGAAACCAAAATGCGGACTCTGCCCTTATCCATATTGATTTCATCAACGGTGCCTATGAAATCCTCAAAAGGTCCCTCAACAATCCTGACCTTTTGCCCTAGGCGGAAGCCGACTTTGACCCTGGGGGCTTCTGCCTCCATGCGCTTCATGATCCTCTCGACTTCTTCGAGGCGCAAAGGGACAGGCTTCGTTCCAGAGCCGACGAAACCGGTGACCCCCGGGGTATTTCGGACTACGTACCATGAATCATCGTTCATGATCATCTGGACCAGAATATAGCCGGGGAACACCCGCCGCTCAGTGGTCCGTCGTTGTCCATCTCTCAACTCGACCTCTTCCTCAGTGGGGACAACAACTTGGAAAATCTGGTCCTGCATGCCCATGGATTCGATGCGGTGCTCAAGGTTCTTCTTGACTTTGTTTTCGTAGCCAGAATAGCTGTGAATCACATACCAGGCTCTGCCATCGTCTATCTCCGGCTCTTCTGGCATTTCATCTGACAACTCTTCTAACTCAGCCTGGAGTTCCTCCTCAGCTTCATCCTCCACAGGTTCATCCTCTTGGGCTTCTGGTTGCAGGGGAGTAGAAAGGTCAGTGGGGAGAGCCACATCCTCAGCTTGGGATCCTTCTTGGGGCTCCTCCTCGGTTTCCTCTTGCAATACCTTTGGCAACTCAGCCTCAAGTTCAACACCTTGAGGTTCCTCTAACTGAGTTCCAAAAGATTCTTCTTTTTGGATTTCCTTGGGTTGCTCTTTCTTTACTTTCATAAGACAAGAACTTTCATGCGTCGTTTGAGCCAACTGAAAGGGAACGAGGCACAGCGTGCTCCTGGCCATGACCTTTGCAAGTTCATCAGGCCAGGGAATCTCCCTGGCTTCCTTAACCAAGAATCAGCTCAAATAGCTTGGAGAAAAGGTAGTCAATGAGGCCGAGGAGAAGAGCCATAAAAGTTGTGACAGCGATAACGATCAAGGTCAAATTAGTCGCTTCCTGGCGGCTAGGCCAATTGACTTTCTTTAGCTCGGCTCGCGTTTTCTTCAAGTATCTGATAACAACGTTTTCCTTTTTAGCAGTTGCTTTTGCCACTGGACCCTTCTCCTGAAGCGGTAAGATCATGAATCCCTTGGGCTTACTTATTCGTACAGTCAAGACACCGTCTCATTACACAAGGCTCACGAGACGGTGTCTTGATGTCACCCATCTAGCAGGCCAGGCAGGAATCGAACCCGCAACCTACGGTTTTGGAGACCGTTGCTCTGCCAAATTGAGCTACTGGCCTGTGCTGTGTAGCCGATAACAGATGGCTTGTAGCAAATAGCCTATCAGACAGAGATGGTGTTTATCTCTCAGCTATCTGCCATCTGCCCATCGGCTACTTTGTCTCCCTATGCAAGGTATGAGTACGACATCGGGGGCAGTACTTTTTCAGTTCCACGCGCCCAGGATCATTTCTTCTATTCTTCTGTGTAGTGTAATTACGCTCCTTGCACTCGGTGCAGGCAAGGGTTGTTACAATACGTATTGTCTTCTTAGCCATAACCAGTACTCAGGTGGTTGGGTGGTTAGTTAAATGGTTGGACAGCACTCCACCTATCCAACGATCCAACCACCTATCCTCTCTTCCTATCCTGCGACCTTGGTGATCACTCCGGCCCCTACCGTCCGCCCTCCCTCACGAATGGCAAAACGTGACCCACTCTCCAACGCCACCGGCACAATCAACTTTACCTTCAAATTCA
>SOHZ01000627.1 GCA_004377365.1 Anaerolineales bacterium
GATCAGGAGTTCGTGGACCAATGGATGGTTGGGACCATAACCAGAGAATGAAGTTACCAGTGGGGTGGTGCACATGTTTCTGCGCATAACCCGATGGCTACTTTCTATAGTCTTGCTTATGACCGCCTTGATCTTCTTCGAGGCACTGGCCATAAACCTGTGGCAGGATGGAAACCTGCAGGCGTTGCCATCGGCCATCCCTTCCGCCGCTGGGTTCACCGCCGATTACCTGAAGGGTCTGGCCCATGGTGACCTGGGAGTCATCGCGTCGGGCCATAGCGCCATTGCGGGTACGCCCGTCGCCAATGATTTGGGCCGCGCTCTACCAAAGTCCCTAGGGCTACTGGCCTTCGCGCTGACGCTGGCGACGCTGGTGGGCCTCACCCTGGGGATCAGTGCTTCCTTCCGGCGATCCAACCGCTTCTCCGAGCTGCTGCTCTTCGTCTCGGTGTTGGGCACCTCTACTCCCAGTTTCTTCGCCGCCATGCTCTTGATCTGGTTCGCCAGCTGGCTGTACCAGACCACCGGCAGGCATATCGTCCCCATCTCAGGCTTTGGGTGGGATGCCCACTTGATCCTGCCTATCCTGGTGCTGGCAGCCCGCCCCGCCGCTGCCGTGACACGTCTCAGTTACAACGCCCTGGTGGAGATTTTGGAGTCCGATTACATCCGCACCGCCAAAGGCAAAGGGCTGATACCCCCCGTGATCCTCCTGCGGCATGTGCTGCGCAACGCGGGGGTGCCCATCCTGACCACTGTGGGGGTCTCCCTTCGCTTCAGCTTGGCAATCCTCCCTATCGTCGAGTACATCTTCAATTGGCCAGGGATCGGCTTGCGCCTCTTGAAGTCCATCGAGATTCAAGACACCACCGCGGTGGTCGGTATGACCCTTCCCCTCATCCTTCTCTTCGTCCTGGTTAACCTGTTGCTGGAGACTCTCTACCCGCTGGTGGACCCCCGGTTGCGGACCTCGGAGGTCAGCGCAGTATGAAACCGATAACCTTCTGGCAGCGGCTGAGCAGAGCGGTACGGGACCCCTATTTCATCATAGGCTCTGTGGTGGTAGTCCTCCTCGTATTGGTAGTCGTTCTGGGAACGGAGTTGGCTCCCCATAACCCCTACTTGGTGAAGCGTATACAATGGATTGATGGGGAAGTGCACAAAGCACCTTTCCCCCCCAGTGACCTCTACCCGTTGGGGACGGACGACCAGGGGAGAGACCAGCTTTCCCTTCTCCTCTACGGAGCCAGGGTGACTCTGGTCATGGCCTTCGTAGCTACCGTCGTGCGGCTTCTGTTGGGGCTCATACTGGGCATCGTCGCCGGCTGGTGGCCAGGGAGCTTCTTCGATCGAGCCGTAGCCGCCGTTACCGAGCTCCTGGCGGCCATACCTGGCCTGATCCTGGCCATGTTGATAGTCCTCGCCATCGGTGTCCGCCGAGGGCAGGTTGCCTTCATCGTGGCCCTCTCGCTGGTAGGCTGGGGTGAGGTCGCCCAGATCGTGCGAGGCCACGTCCTGACCATCCGCAACAAACTCTACATCATGGCCGCGCGGGCGGTGGGGCTCAACTCAGCGAATATCCTCAGCCGCCACGTCCTACCCAATCTCCTGCCAGCCCTCCTGGCCCTGGCGGCGCTGGAGATGGGGGCCGCGCTGCTCCTGCTGGGGGAACTGGGCTTCGTCCAACTCTACATCGGCGGCGGGCGCTCCGTCTTCAACTTGGCGCAAATGGAAATGCACCACTATTTCGATGTGCCCGACTGGGGGGCGATGCTGGGTTCCTCATGGCGTTGGTTCCGTTCGTACCCTTGGTTTCCCCTGGCACCCGCACTGGCTTTCTTCGTCGCCATCCTGGGCTTCAACCTTTTTGGCTATGGCCTGCAACGGTTCATCGAGAAGGGGCGGTTCCACCTCAGTGGATTATCGGTGCTCCGCTTCCTTCTGGCAGTCGCACTGCTCCTCCTGGGCGCTCGCGCTCTCCTGCAGAACGCCGGCATCGAAGCCCAGTTCACACAACTGGCCGATCAATTCAACGTGGAACGGGCCTGGGACGACATTACCTATCTTACCCAACCGGAGTTGGAGGGACGGCCGACCGGCGGGAACGGTGCGGCCATGGCTGCTGACTATATCGTTACCCAGTTCGAGCAAGCGGGATTGACCACTATGGCCGGATTGACCCCCATCACGACCGATAATAGCTATTTCCAGACCTACACCGCCATCCGTGGACGGGTCACTGACGCGCCGACCCTGGAAGTGCTGAACGCGGATGGGAAACCGCAACTGCGGCTCACCGATGGCGTCTCACTCGACCCCTGGCAAGCCTTCCATGCAGAGGGGAGCATCGAGGCGGAACTGGTGGTGGTAAGCACTGGAAGCCGCGAAGTGGTGATAGGACTAGGGGGGGCAGTTCTGCTGGTGCTCGACCCGCAGGCAGATGTGTATAACCCGTGGACCGGCTACATGCCCTTCGAGGCGATCCTCCGCCTGGTGCCCGACGAGGAGGTGGCACACGATGACCAACCTCCGCCCTTCGACCAAACCAGTTATGCTACGGCAACCCGCTTGCCCTCCTTTCCCAACCTCCTCATAGGCGAATCCGCTGCCCGGCAGATACTGGCGCAGGTGGGGGTAGATCTGGAGGAACTCGGGGCGGCGATGGATGCGGGGGAACAAGTAGTCATGCACACCGGGCTGCAAGTGCGGTTGACGTATGGCCTGGTTTACGAGGAAGTGCAGGCGAACAACGTCGTCGGCTACATCCCCGGTTTGGACATGGAAAGCAGGGGTGAGCGTATTCTGGTGGCCGCTACATACACCGGGCCGCCCCCTCAGGATGGAGAAATCTTCCCGGGTGCAGACGAGAACGCCAGCGGGGTCGCTGTGATGCTGGAAACGGCCCGGCTGCTGAACGACCTGGAGTTTGTACCCAAGCAAACAGTGGTCTTTGCAGCCTTTGACGAGATGGGGGGAAGTGAGTTCGTCATCTACCCCGCCTTACCGACCACACGGTCGGATGTTTGGACAGTAGTGATCATCGACGGAGTAGGAGCAGGTGAGCCGATATTGGCTCGGTTGGAAGCGGGACCTGGCCTAGCCCGTGCCTTCGACCAGAGTGCCCGACGCTTCAAAGTGCGCACGGAGGAACTGGATGAGTGGCGATTTTTTTTCATCTCTAACTACAGCCGCCTGCGCCGGAGTGATCCGTGGCCTCACGACTCCTACCAGGCCTTGGTGGTGACCCGACCAGGGGACGATCTCTCCGGTACACCTGCCGACACATTGGATCACCTGGACTCAAAAAAGCTGGCAGAGGCCGGTCAGGCGGTAGCCCACTTCGTGATGGTGCTCAGTTCCCGATAGGCGGTGTATGGGCAGCGCGGGATGCGGCGAGTGGTTGGCCCTCTTAACCAGTGGCAGTTTGCGTCTCGCCAATCTATTCGAAGATGCCGCGCGTCACGCGGGTGTGCGAGCAATCCGCGGCGGAGAGAATGTGGATATGAGCGTGCTCTTTGAGACCGGGAGCGCCCGCGATTCATGCGAAGAAGTGCCGCGCATCGGTGAAACCTGGGAAGGTTGGGAGGCAACTTCACGGATGGAGACGGATACGATCGACACCATCTCCGCGGAGAAACTGGAGCAATCCGGAAGGGCTGTCTCGCTCGCGCTCATGATCCTGGGACGTGAGATCAATTAATTAACCAGAGTGAAGATACTTGATGTCCGAGCGAGGTTGGGGGTGCATACATATATGAGCCCGAAGTTCTAAAGCTTTCGTAACTACAAGAATAAAAATACCGCGAGGATACTGAGTA
>SOHZ01000490.1 GCA_004377365.1 Anaerolineales bacterium
CGAAGTATTCCTCAAGACTGAGGCCGATCAATTGTTCAACAGCGGGTTGCGGATCGTCCGCCGCGGAAGAGATAGTTAAGGGATTGGTGCCCCGGCTAGTTGACTCTTGCTTGTTGCGTGTCCGAGTGATTGTGACGTCGTCCGACAGGGTCAGCGTGATCTCAGCCTTGGCCTCGTCCAGAAAATCATTGACTAGGGCATCCTCGCGAGTGAACACACCTCCTGTCAAACGTGGAAGCTTGCCGTAGATAGTCCACGCGATAGCCTGGAAGACACTTGACTTGCCGGAGCCGTTAGGACCATAGATGATCGTCCGGTGGTCAAGAGGCAGGTCTAGATTCTGGCCAATGCCGCGGAATCCGGAAATGTATAAATGCTTGAGGTACATGTTCTACTCCTTGCTTTCAGTGGGAGGCGGTGTCTCTGCCTCAATTTCTTCGATCCACTTCTTGATCCGATCTTTGACGCCCTTCTCGCCCTGCTCTTCCAGGATGTCCACAAGGGCTTTGAGAATGGGGCCATGCTCGTCTGGATCGACGAGATTCGCCTTGATTTGTTCGACAATGGACATAGAAATCCCTCCTATAGTGTATCGTCATACACACGGCCGGTGATAGCGTGGTGATGTTCAATCAGAAAGTCACGATCAATGATTGGGAAGCCGACTTCAACTCCTTCCTCAATCGCCCAGTGGAAGGCCTTGAGACACTTTCGAATAACACCATCGAAAGTCTGATGTATCTCACCGATAGCCTCAGTGGTGAAGGGGTACAAAGGATCTGGTGAGGGCAAGTCATCGAGACGAAAGTGATCGAGATATGTCTGAGCCAGCATGCATGCCTCCTCTCTGGTCAGGGGGCGGACATCGACCACATGGCGCTGATCGAGGGGAGCGATAGACCTGATATCTCCACCCTCGGGGGAGTTCAAGGCACGGATGGCTCCAGGGTGGAGGGTGACTATCAAAGTGGCCTGTCCAAAGGAGGCCTCGACAAGACGCCGCATCCCCACGCTAAAGGCGCTGAGCGACTTGCCTTTTAGGACGTGAACCACCTCCTCAAACTGATCGAAGAAGAGATAATGGAACTTGTGTCCACCGAGTTTCAGCAAGCGGTAGACCGCCGCCAGCATAGTGATGTGATCCCACTTGTACCTCTTGAGGATCTTTGGATAGGTATCAAGAAAAATCCGGGGGTCAGTCAGGTAGCTCTGAAAAAAGACGTGTGCCAGGTCGAGAGGCAAACTATCGCCAACTTGACGATGCGCCCAGGCAGCAAGGTCAGTGATGAGCTGACCGGGGTTAAACACATTGAAATACGATAGAGAGATAACTTGCAACGGCAACCGAGGGAAGGTTTCAGCGAAAATCTCAGCACCAGCTGAGGTAATCTCACCGTGTGGGTTCTCTGCCGTGTAAGCAGCAAGCGTCTGCAAGACCGTAGGCCACAAGTGCCCCTCCTGATGCCAACAGAGGACAAGGCGAAAAGCAAAGTCAGTGGGCTTGAACTTGATGTCCGAGCGGATATAGATACTAGTGATCCCTTCTTGCTCTTTTAGTTTCTGGCACTGGTGAGCTGTAAGAGCACTCTTGCCGACCCCCCATTCTCCTTCCGAGTTCTCGACATAGATGATGGGAAATCGTCGTCGGACCTTGCGTTGAAATGATTCTATCCTTTCAGCCATGATGTTTGGATTGTATATGCGGCCGTTGATTCGGGCGTCATCGGAGTTGGGGTCAAAAGTCGCAGCCCAGTGGAAGGGGTTGTCGCGCAGATAGTAATCGCGGTAAAAGCTCATGACATGTTTCTCCTCTCTATCTTCAAGTAAGTGATGAACTGTCCTTGCGGTGTTTTCGCTGGTAGGAATTTTACGAGATGGGCCAGATCTTTGTGGCTCAGGATTCCCCCTGATGAGTAGATGTTGAGGCGTCGCGGTTGCTGAATAAGGGAGCGAAGATGCCGGTCGAACACCTGATCAGAAATGCGGAAAGCTGCACAGACCTGATTTCGTAAATTCGGATACAAGACCGGAAACCGAGGGCGCATGTTGGAAAGGCCCAGATATTCTTTCCAAAGGGCCTGTTCGAACTCTTTAGAAGAAACATTATGGTCTCTGATGAACACCTGGTCAGAATCCGTTTGGAGTATCAGGTACCCCTGAGCCTCGAGTTCCAAATGTGCGTGGACCTCGTAATGACCGTCCCGAACGGCTAGAAGGTTCATATCCAGGGCCGTACGATGAAGGCATTGCCGAGCAAAAGTCTCCTGCTCAACAGGAAGTCCTGCGAGGCAAATCATCTCGGTGAATGTTGCCACAGAGGCCACCGGGTAAACAATCTGTCGTTTTGGTTTTTCTTCAGTGGGGTACCAGTTGATGAGCCCTAATTGGGTTGCCAGGTCGCGTATTGCTTCAAAGTTTAGCCGATCAAAATCCAGGTTATAGAGAGAATCACCTTCCTGACGCAAGCTATCCCAGTTATAAAAAGGCAAATTTAATCGCTCAACATCCCGTGCCGTCAGCACTACCTGTCTGAAGCGAGGATAAATCTGCCACATTCGCTCCAAAAGCAAGGATCTCTTCTGATCAGGATCAAGCATTCGCGTGGCATCGAGCTTCAGGTGCTTGAAGCGATCGATAAGTCCCAGATGCTTGGCCAACTTTAGGCATTCCTGGAGAGTGCTGGTTCCCTTGCGCGTCTGTGGTCGCTGTCTGCCAAGAGCTTTAGCCTTCTCGACTTCAAAGTTATGAATCTTGTCCTGGATGGCCTTCTGCGCTCGCTTCTCGTCGAATCCGTTGTCACTGTAGCTGTCAAGAAAAGCATCCAGATATTCGAGACGCTGTACACGAGGCACCCTTAAGTATGTACGGCTCATCAGTTGTATCCCTCTACCGTGAAACGGCTGTATGCATTCTGCCACTCAACAAGAAGATGGTTAGGCGCGGTTTTGCCTCGCAAACGTGTCTGGAGTCTTGCAAGACGATGAGCGAGTTCGGTATTCTTTTTCACCCGCTGGATCATGTACTCGACCGGTGGTAGAGAAGAGCAGACAATCGATATGCGATGGGCAATGGCGTAACAGAAAACATTATCATTAACGTTCTCAGCAGTTGTCACAAAGATGCCACGTGGCGGCTCTCGGTAGTCTACGAGTTTGCCCACAAAGGCGAATAGGTTGTCAATACCAGTCTTACCGCGAAACTTGCACTCTATGGTTGTCAGTTTGTCTTGTCGGATGACAATATCGAATTGATGAGCAAGGCCAGAATGTGTGGCCTCATGGAGAGTATATCGAGGCGGAAAGATGCGCAGCGTCCCCTGTTGTTGGAGCATTTGGTAAAGTTGCTGAACCATAAAGTCCTCGAACTTACTCCCAGAACTAGGAGTGCCAGGGGGTAGTTCAAGGTCTTTGACATCTTCAAGGGCCTGAAATAGAACAATCTCGATCGTCATTTGTGATGCTTCTACTCCATGTAATGCGAAGTGGTCTCCAGGGACGATTTCAACATC
Source organism: Anaerolineales bacterium (assembly GCA_004377365.1). GTDB lineage: Bacteria > Chloroflexota > Anaerolineae > E26-bin7 > E26-bin7 > E26-bin7. The sequence goes on from SOHZ01000490.1 coordinate 3,509, forward strand.
TGCCGAGACCCTTCGACTGTGCTCCCTTCGGCCACGCTCAGGGCAAGCAGGATAGGGCCACCCCCATTATACGATAAATCTACGCCACTGTCAACGTCGCCTCCGGCGCGCCGGTGGGCACGTTGGTGCTGCTGTGGACGGTGGCCCGCCCCGCTTGGCTGAGCCCTCGGCGTGAACTCGGTCGAACGCTTGCGACGAAGCCTGCCGCCCGATGGGACGGAAATTAAGCGATTATGCAAAAAAGCGGCATGGTTCACAGGAGTCTGAAATAGGGCCACAAGCACCTTGACAATTTGAAA
>SOHZ01000023.1 GCA_004377365.1 Anaerolineales bacterium
AGAGCTATCCCGAGAGTGAGCCGATCACTTTTCAGACATACCCTGAGCAGTTACGAGAATACCTGAGATAGAGTTGAACTGTTGGTCACTTCGGACGAAGAGGAGGCTCTGTCAGTGGCCCATAGGCCGCTGCGCCTGCCGGCTGAGTTACCCGAATGGCTTAGCCCACTGGTGAGCATTGTGCCTGCTCAACTGTTCTGTTATCACTTGAGCCGCGCGAAAGGGTATGACACCGAAGCGCCACGGGGGCTGGGCAAGGTTACGCTTTTAGCTGAATACGTTTCAACCGTTACCAGGAGAAGATATGTCGAAACCTACACTTGTCGTGATGGCTGCTGGCATAGGAAGCCGTTACGGCGGATTGAAGCAGATTGATCCTGTTGGCCCCAATGGTGAAATCATCATTGACTATTCCATCTATGATGCACTGAATGCGGGATTCGAAAAGGTCGTCTTTGTCATAAAGAAAGACATCGAGGAGGCGTTTCGGGAAAGGGTGGGGAAGACTATAGAAAAGCAATGTGAAACCACCTACGTGTTTCAGAAAATCGAGGATGTACCGGAGGGCTTTGAGGTCCCGTCGGGCAGGCAAAAGCCTTGGGGAACCGGCCACGCGACCCTCAGTTGCAGGAATGTGGTTCACTCCCCGTTTGCAGTGATTAACGCCGACGATTTCTATGGACGGTCTTCGTATCAAACCCTTTGCGACTATCTGCAAAATGCACGAGATCGTGATGATGTATATGATTACTGCATGATTGGCTATTTGCTGGAAAGCACGCTTACAGAACACGGTCACGTGGCGCGCGGTGTCTGCACGGTAAGCCAGGATGGGTATCTGGCAGAGATTCACGAACGTAGACGGATAGAGAAGTTTGGTGAGATCACAAAGTACACTGAGGATGGCGAGAACTGGATTCAGATACCAAAGGGGAGTGTTGCTTCCTTGAACATGTGGGGGTTCACTCCAAGCTTGTTCTCCGAACTAGGAGCTCGTTTCCCTCGGTTCCTCCAAAAGAACAGCAATAGCATACAAAAGGCGGAATACTTTCTTCCCGATGTCGTAGGTGACCTGCTCAAAGAGAAAAAGGCGACCGTTAAGGTCCTGGCGACGAATGAGCGATGGTTCGGAATCACCTATCAGCAAGATAAGCCCGGGGTCAAGCAAGCTATAAGAGATATGATCCGTCGAGGAGTCTATCCAGAAAACCTGTGGGGTGAAGTCAAATGAAGCCTGACCTTGCGGAAATAGTCAAGCACTTTAGGTTTGAGGGCGATTTCTTAGAAGTCAACCTCTGCAAACTGGGGCACATCAACGACACGTACATTGTTCGTTTTCGAAAAGCGGACGGTGCGGCCCACCGCTACATTCTCCAGCGGATAAACCATAATGTCTTCAAGAGCCCAGAAGAGCTTATGCACAACATCGCAGAGGTGACCACCCATCTGCGGAGGAAGATCATCGCAGCCGGTGGCAATCCAGAACGAGAAACGCTGAGTCTCATTCCCACGGTAGGCGAAGGTACTTTCTACAGGACGCCGGATGGTAACTACTGGCGAGCTTATGCTTTCATAGAGGGGGCGCAAACCTACGAAGTGGTGGAGAACCTGGATCATGTTTACAATGCGTCGAAAGCGTTCGGCAAGTTTCAGAGGTTGCTCAGCGACTTCCCGGCAGGGCAGCTTTATGAAACCATACCGAACTTTCACCACACCAGGAAACGCTTCGGGGCTTTTGTTGAGGCAGTGGAAAGAGACGTCAAGAACCGTGCCCAGTCCGTTAAGGCTGAAATCGAGTTTGTAGAGAAAAGAGCCGAGGATACATCGGTCTTGGTTGATCTGCTTGAGCGGGGCGAACTGCCCGAACGCGTCACGCACAACGATACCAAGTTCAATAACGTCATGATTGATGATGAAACAGGAGAAGGTGTCTGTATCGTTGACCTCGATACGGTCATGCCTGGGTCATCTTTGTATGACTTTGGCGATTCTGTACGCTCTGGAGCCAATCCAGCCGCCGAGGATGAACAGGATCTTTCGAAAGTGTGTATTGATCTCGAGATTTTCGATCGCTTTGCCCGTGGTTATCTGGATGCCGCCCGTGATTTCTTGACGCCCACAGAGGTGGACTATATGCCCTTTTCTGCAAAGCTCATGACACTTGAGTGCGGCATGCGGTTTCTGGCCGACCATCTAAACGGCGACGTTTATTTCAGAATACACAGAGAAAACCATAACCTGGATAGGTGTCGCACTCAGTTCAAGATGGTTGAAGACATGGAAGCAAAGTTCGACCAGATGGTGAGAATCGTCGGAAAGTACAGATATGTCTGAACAGAACTTGCAAACCCTTCAGGTGTCGTGTGTGCAGATGCATTGGGCAAAACCAATGGAGTTCAACCTGCACAGGACGCTTCACTACATTAGAGCAGCAGCAGGATACGGTAGTCGGGTTGTACTGTTTCCTGAAGCAAATCTGACAAGCTATTACTTCCCGTATATTGTAGAACTGCCTCCACAGTCTGTCCAGGCAGCTCTCGATAAGGTTTGTGAGGTAGCGGTAGAGAACCGTATATGGGTAATTGTTGGCTCTATTCAGAAAACACCTGATCGGTTCTTGAATTTGGCCCACGTGATTGACCCAACCGGAGCGATTGTTCATGAATATGCCAAAATCAACATGGCAGGACGGGATGAAAAGAAGTATTGCCGGGGCGGTGACAAGTTATCTCTGTTTGCAATAGACGGGGTTTTGTGTACGCTGGTTATCTGTCGCGACGGTAGACACCCAGAGTTATATCGCATTCCGGCGATGGCTGGTGCGCAAGTACTCTTTCATCCCTCGTGCAGTTCAGACGAGATTGAAGCGGTAGCCTGGAAACGGATTTCAGGTCGTGCCCAGCAGCCCGTTGGGCCGAACTCGAAGATTTTCCATTGCGTCGCCAACACGATTGGTCAATCGCCAGACGGGAAACAGACCTCCAGCGGGTGGTCTTTTATTCGTGAGCCGAGTGGTATTCCATTGGCTGAAGCTGGATATTATCGAGAGGAAATGATTACGGCTGTATTGGATCTTGCTCGTGCTGATCGGTCTTATATACTCGACAGCATGGAGAATCCGCCGTTTCTAAGTGAATACTGGCACAAGATGGTTGAAGAGATGAAGACGAGAATGGACATAAAACCCGAGTGATGAATTTCCCGAGGCTGCAGAGGTGCACAAACCCTCCGGGCGGGAGCTTTTGGATGTCAATCCCGTCTTTCAACCGGCGAACCTGGCCATCCGCAATGCGTGGTTCAGTGGGGGTGTGGAGTGGAACATCGGCATCATCTGTTATACTGTAATTGCTATCCAGTGAGATTACTCTTGACATGAACAAAAATCTATGATATATTTAGTGCTGTGATCGTCACCACGCCGGGGAACCTCCATCGGGATCCGGCGGTCTTGGCAGCAGAGAAAGGCACCATGTCCTCGTAAGGAAATCGCTTGGAACGCACAATGGGGAGGAGGTGATTGCCCATGGTCTAACTTGATACTATAGGAATTTTCTTTTGCTCGGCGTGGACCACAGTCCACGCTGGAAGCCGCCGGACTGTGGTCCGGCGGGAGCGATAAATTTAAGCGGCAGTTGACGGAGGCTTGAATCGCGCACCGTAGCCTGTTTGTCCAGGAAACGAGTCGCTAGCAAGAGCAGGTTTATTCCGCTTTTCAAGCTTGACCGTCGCGAATTCTGAAAGCCTTCTTATATCTCAATGCGGAGAAAGAATGATCGCCTGAAGAAAGGCAGGAAGGAGAGAAAGATGAGCAGCACAAAATTTTACACTCAAAGCTCCAGGATAGGCAGGAGGGACTTCCTCAAACTTATGGGAGCTGGTGCCGCCTCACTGGGGATCGCGGGTATGGCTGGCTGTGCTCCAAAGCCCACGCCCATTCCGACACCGGTGGGACCCACCCACCTCGACTTTATCGTTTGGAGCTATAGCATTGAAACCGTCCTCGACAACATCGAAAAGTTCGAAGCGGCCTACGATAACGCGTTCGAGGTGTCATTGGCCGACATCGCCTGGGGCGAGTACCACCAGACGATGGTTGCCCGCTTCACAGCCAAGACACCGACCGATGTATGCTATAACGGTGGCGATTGGCTCCCCGAGTTCGCCAAGGCTGGTTGGGTGGTTCCCCTGGAGGATTACTTCCCTCAAGTGCTGGACTACAAACCGGACATCGTAGGCTACGCTTTGAGCGACATAACCTACAACGGGAAGCTGTATGGCCTGCCATACTATTCTGACATCACCAGCTTCCAGTACAACAAGAAGCTCCTCGAGGAGAGCGGCATCGAAGGCCCTCCTGAAACGTGGGAAGAGTTGACCGACCAGTTAGAGTTCCTCAAGGGGAAGGGGTTCGACCCTCCTATGGCCTTGGAGATCGCGGTCGAGCTACCTACCACCTTTGACAACTTTACGGCTATGGCCTACGGTCGCGGTGGGGAGTGGTTCGATGAGAACTTTGATCCCCTCTTCGAGGACCCGGCGGGCCCCATGGGGCAGCAACTACAATGGATGGTAGACAACTACAAGGCTGGCCTGGTGACCTATATACCCCACGAGACCGAGGTGCAGAAGCAGCTCAACACCGGCAAGACCATCTACGCCGTGCTCTGGAACTATAACATGGCCGCCTTGAACAGCCCGGACACCTCACCTCTGGCCGGACAGTACACCATCGGCCTCATGCCCGGCGCTACCCACGAGACTCAGGGGATGGCCAAGATGTACAACATGACCCAGATGGCCGTGGACCGGGGCCAGGAGGTGATGGACGCCTGCTGGAAGTTCATCGAGTACTCCGCTGGCAAGCACGAGGGCGAGTACAAGGTAGCTGAGCGGTGGGCGGTAGAGAAGGGCCTCGGCTTCGGCATAATGTCCCTCTACGATGACCCCGATGTCAAGGAGGCCTTTGATTCCTTCATCGATCCAGTGGTGCTGAAAGAGCAGGCCGCTCTGGCACGGTCGCGCCGCCATCCGGAGTGGGAGGGGATTTTCGTCGAGTTCGCTCGCATGCAGATCGTCTCGGCCGCGGCAGGGGAGATCGCCGTGGAGGAGGCCATCGAGAGCATGGCCGGCAAGGCCAAGGAGTTGAAGGAGCAGTACGCTTAGAGTTATCCCAAAATTCAGCAGAGGCGGCTCCCACGCCGCCGGATTGCCGGGCGTGGGAGCCCGGCCCGCTATTTCTGGGGTAGGCTCCTAGTCCAAGTTGCCCGTCTCTGTGGGTCAACGCTGCTACGCGAGGTTGAAGTAGTGTAAGCGTTCAGCCCCTACCTTCCCGAAAGCTCCAGAGATGCACCAAGAGGGTATGCTTGGGTACTTTCAGGCAAGCTTCCAGTCAGTCCAATGCGTCTCAAAGCTTTCGGGAAGGTTTGCCGACTACCCGCTGAACGCTTACGAAATAGTAGCAGCGTTGACCCTACCCAAAAGTTAAGACCTGACAGGTTTCCAAAGGTGTTGTTTTGAGCCAGATTCGACCTGATGAGGGACGCATTTACGCCGAAAAAGTGGCCTGTGAAACCTGTCAGGTCTCGAAAAGGGAGGCTAGATCGCTGTGGCGGTAAGAGGGCGCATAAGAAGGATAACGGGTAGCGTTACGTTCAGCGCCTATTGGATGATCGCTCCGGCGGTCTTGTTGGTGGCTGCTTTCACCCTTTACCCCTATATCTATGCTCTCTGGTCCAGTATCCGAGTGGTCTCACCCCTCCTGCCCCCAGCATTCGCCGGCCTCAAGAACTATAAGGCGGTGATCACCAATAAATATTTCCTCCGCGCGGTGAAGAGGACGCTGATTTTCACTTTCGCCTCGGTTCCCATCACCGTGCTCTTGGGTCTGTTGACAGCCGCTCTCCTCAACCGCCGCTTCTTCGGAGACGTCGCTTTGAAGGCCCTGGTCTTGCTTCCCTGGGCGATCCCAATTTCTATCAGCGGTGTGGTTTGGAGAGGGTTCTTCAATAGTGGTTGGGGTGCGCTCAACGCGCTACTATACATGACAGGCATCATTCCCAAATATATCGGATGGTTGACCACGCCGAGTTTGGCTACGTTGGTGGTCATCACGGTCCAGGTTTGGACTCAATTTCCCTTTGCCACAGTTTTGATACTGGCCGCCATGCAGGCGATCCCCGAAGAACTCTATGAAGCGGCGGCCATTGACGGAGCCGGTCTCCTGCAACGCTTCTTCTACGTCACCTTGCCCAGCATCAGGGCCATGCTGGCCATCGTAGTTATCTTCGAGGCCTTGGTGGGGTTGACCACCTTCGACCTCACCTATGCCTTGACGGGAGGGGGACCGGGTACCGCTACCACCTTTATCAGTTATTTCACCTGGGCGGAATCGTTCAAGATGCTCAACTTTGGGAACGGGGCCGCTCTAGCGGTTATCCTGGCTGTGGTCTCCTTGGCCATGATCTTTGCCATCCTACAGTTCATCCCCAGGGGAGCGCTCGTTGGAGGTGAAGAGAGATGATGAGGGGATGTGGAATCAGGCTGGTCACCTATCTGGGGGCCATACTATTGGCCGTATTCATATTGGCTCCCCTGGCCTGGATATTCCTCTCCAGTGTATTGCCTGAGTCATCGATCCTTTCGTTCCCGCCGGACTGGTTTCAACACGGACTGATGGACGCCAATTATAAATACATCTTCACCGGTGAGGTCCCTCGCGGCGCTGTGGCTACCGGAACGTTGCGCACCATGATCTCTCAAGAGGTGCGCCTTGTACCCCGGGCTATTCTCAACAGCTTTATCGTTGCTTCTGCAGTAATGCTTGTCAACTGCCTGGTGGGCTCCCTGGCGGCTTACCCCTTCGCCAGATTGAGGTTTGCGGCCAAGACCCCCATCTTCTTTTTCATCACCATGAGTAGGCTGATACCCACTGTGGCGTTGGCCATACCTTACTATCTCATCGTTCGGAAGTTGGAGTTGATTGATACCTATTGGGCTCTCATCCTCATCTATTCGGTGCTGACCTTGCCTTTCACCATACTCATCCTCACCCTCTATTTCCGAGGGATCCCGGAGGAGATTGAGGAAGCGGCTCAGTTGGATGGATGTGGCCCCTTCCAAACCCTCGTCAGGATCGTAGTTCCTCTTGCCCTCCCCAGCCTTATCGGCACCGGTCTCTTCGCCTTCATGCTTTCCTACAGCGAATTCCTATTCGGTCTTCTCATAACCCAGTCCATAAAGACCCGAACGTTGCCCGTTATCCTAGCCACGGTCTCCTGGAACCCTGATGTCACCTGGGGGCTGACTAGCGCCAGTATCGCCATCGGGCTAATCCCCACCCTGCTTTTGGTGGTTCCCGTGTGGCGATACATGGTGAGGGGGTTGGTGGCAGGGGGTGTCTACTAATTCAATCTATAGGAATTTTCTTTTTTGCGGATGACAGTCCGGGGGATGGGCTGGATTGTCATCCAGCCCGAGCATAAATGGATAACTTGAGATAAGGGGGATAGGCTAATGAACGCCAAAGGTTCGCAAGGCAGCCTGCAAATAGTGGCCTGCTCCTTCCCTACGCCGGAGCATCCCTGCTACCATGTCCGGCTCTCTATGGAGACGTCAGGGCAAGAGGATTATCAGGTGCAACGGGTGGAGGCCAACGGCAAGTGGGTGCGCGACTTCTGGGTCTACAACGACGATACCTACCACAAAGACCAGACCTTCCTGGCCGGCGCCAGATCCTCTATTGTGGTCCGCCACGACTGGCAGAATGGCTCCGCCAATCATCTAGAGATTAAGGCCGCTGCTGAAGGCGGAGTCCTGAGCTTGTCGAAGGGTGGGGAGGAAATCATTCTCAGCACCGAGTTCACCGCCCCGGACTATGGGGGGTACTGGAATCCAGCCTGGAAGTATTACGCCAGCGTGGTTCTGACCGAGAACGAGGGCTGGCCCCGGGTAGCGGAACCCATGCACATCACCCTGGGCCTCTACGCTGACCGGTTCACCGATCCAGAACGGGAGATCCGGGTGGTGGGAGTGGATCCGGAGAGCGGCGCCTACACCGAGGTGCCCTGCCAGGTGTATGGCATTTCTACCTGGGATATGATGAGGGATGAGCGGTGCCAGCCCACCACCACTGTTGAGGTGGCCTTCCTGGCCAATGTCCCGCCCAAGAGGGCCAAGGTCTACCTGATCTTCTACGGCAATCCCGATGCCGAGCCCATCACTTATCCCACTGACTTGAAGGTCACAGGAGAGGGCTTTGGGCTGACGGTGGAAAACGAGCATTATCGGGTCAAACTTCATCCTCTCAGCGGGGCCATTGATGAGGTCTTGCTGAAACAGGGGATGGATGTCATCTTCGACCACCATTTGGAGACCAATGGTGCTCTTCACTGGAATCCGGGGGTCTATGCCCCACCCCGCACTTGGATTCATGCCTCAGACTGGGATCCACCAGAGGGATACAAAACTCAGGGTGGTCCTGTCTTCTTCATGACCAAGCGTTGGGGACCTCTTCCTTATTATCCAGAAGTGAAGGTCTCCATCACCTATCTCTTCTACGTCCACACCCCCTACATCCTGATGACTTCCACCCTTGACGTTCTAGAAGACATTGACGTGGTAGCACTGCGCAATGGGGAGATTGTCTTGAATCACAACGTAGTGCGTGAATTCGCCTGGAAGCAACCCACGGGGGAGATTGGCAGCGTGATCGTCAAGGAGCGACCCCGCCACCCGACCCGCGGGCTGGACATCGAGGCCGATACACCGTGGTTTGCCTGGTACAATCGGGAGATCGGCGCTGCTTTTGGCGCCATCAATCTGGAGCTAACTCATATGCGCCGCGGTGAAGGCCTGAGCCGGGTGGAGCAGCCCTATATGTACATGCACTGGGGTCCTTGGACCTATTGCGCGCGCCCACTGATCTACACTTTTGCCACCAACAACCCGCAGCGGGTGATCCGCGCGCCGGGCGGCAGCACTTACTACGAGAAGATGGCCTTCCTTCCCTTCCGTCTGGGAAGCAATGAGGCGACCCGCTTTGAGACCATCGAGCGACGGCAGCAGGCCCTCTCCCATCCATTGGACGTTCGGGTCGTGCTGGACACCGATGAGCGGGTCCCCGAGGAATGGGTACCGCCGATCCTTGTGGAAGAATTCGAAGAGATGGAGGACTAAACAACCCCGTCTTTGACAAAAGGCTCCCTGAACCCGGCAAAGGAGAAGCCGATGAGCGAGAAGAAACTGCGGGTCTTGGCCATCGGGGCTCACCCTGATGATATCGAGATTCTATGCGCTGGCACCTTGGCCAAGTATGCTCAGGCGGGGCATCAGGTGATCAACTGCGTGGTTACTGATGGGAGCGCTGGGCATATGATCATCAAACCTCCGGAGTTGGCCAAGATTCGCGAGGAGGAGGCACGCAAGGCAGCGGAGATCATCGGGGCCGAGTTCATCTGGATGGGCTTCCCCGATGAGCTGCTCATGAACGACTTGGATACCCGATTGGCTTTTATTGACATGATCCGCGTTGCCAAGCCCGATGTGATCATCACCCACGCCCCGGAGGATTATCACCCCGACCACCGCACGGCCAGTCAGTTAGTCTTTGACGCCAGTTTCGTCTCCAGCGTGCCCGCCATAGAGACCGAACACCCAGCACATCCGCTGGTGCCACCGCTGTATTATTTTGATACTCTAGCCAGCGTTAACTTCCTGCCTACGGAGTATGTGGACATCTCAGACACCATCGAGACCAAGCAAGCCATGCTCTCCTGCCACCAAAGCCAGGTGAAGTGGCTCAAAGACCACGACAACATAGACATCATAGACTTTGTGGTAACCATGGCCAAACTTCGGGGTCTGCAATGTGGTGTCCCCTTCGCCGAGGGCTTTCGCAAAGAGCCCGCTTGGCCTCGGGGGGGTACGCGGCGGCTTCTCCCGTGACCCCCGCAGTGGTTCGGATCGCCTTTTTTCTCTGAGGATGGAAAGGAGAGGTTTAATGACTCGCCCTGATAACGCCTTGGACAAGGCGAAAGCCTACGAAGGAACGATAACGCTGCCCACCTACGAGATACGCGGCGAGAACAGGAACCCAGTCTTTCATTCGCAGTACGGTGTGGCTCACATCTACCCCTACACTCTTCTCGACGACATTGCTCCCACCCCCAGAGACAGGACCTACCGAACACTCAACCTGGAGAGCGGTTACTTGCGGGTGACAGTGCTGCCAGACCTGGGCGGACGGGTCTACTCGGTCTACGACAAAGTGTCCGGACGTGAGGTGTTTTACAAGAACTCTGTCATCAAGTTCGCCCCCCTGGCTATAAGGGGAGCGTTCTTCTCAGGCGGTGTGGAGTTCAGCTTCCCCGTAGCCCATGCACCTACCACGGCAGACGCCGTCAACTGGGACCTCAGGGAGAACAAGGATGGGAGCGCTACTATCTCCTGCGGTGGGTTGGAGCACATGTCCCGAATGCGATGGACCATCTCGCTCACCCTGTACCCAGACCGCTGCGCCCTCGCCCAAGATGTACAACTCCAGAACCCATTGCCTGTGCCAGGGCGATACCACTACTGGACCAACGCCTCCCTGGATGCCGATGACCAGACAGAGTTCGTCTATCCGCTTCGCCGGGTTAGATCCTACGAGTTTGCCGGGGCAGCTTCCTGGCCCAGCGCCCGCATTGACCTGATCACGGAGACCTCAAGGCTTGAGGGAATGGAGGGTGTGCCCGAGTGGCCTGCCCATCGGCTTCACGAACCGATCAACTTCCGCTGGCAGAAGAACATGATCGCCCAGGTATCCATCTTTGGGCGCGATGTGAAGTGGGATTTCTTCGGCGCTTGGCAGCACTCATCCAACTATGGCTGCGCCCATTTCGCCGACCACCAGGACGTCTCGGGGATGAAACTCTGGTCCTGGGGCAACGCCGGGGTGGGGATCATGAACCAGGCGGCACTCACCGACGATGGCTCTCTCTACGCTGAGACCCAGTGCGGCGCTATGGAGACACAACTCGACTTTGATTTTTTGCCGCCAGGCCACACCCGTCAGTGGCGGGAGTGGTGGCTACCCCTGCGCGGACTTGGCGGCCTGACCTGCGCCAGTGCTGAGGTGGGCGCGCGCATCAACCTCGCTAGAGGTGACGGGGAAGGGCAGGTGAACCTCACGGTAGGTATCTGCCCTGTCCGTCCGCTGGGCGAGGTCACGGTGAAACTCTCGGTCCCAGGGAAGGCCCTTTTGGAGAAGAAGGCAACCGTTGCCCCGGAGAGGCCCTGGCTCCATACAGAGACCGTAGACGCACGGGTACTCTCCAACCATCCCATAACCCTGACGGTCGTGGATAACGGGGGCAAGGTGGTCCTGAACTATACCCTTGACCGAGAAGTGTGCCCGGTAGAGCCCTTCGACGCGGTTTATCCTGAGCGAAGTCGAAGGGCTCAAGACAGGCCCTTTGAGCCCAAGGGCGAGGAGGAGCCGACGACGGCGGAAGACTTTTACAACGCTGGCCTCAAGCACGAGAATTTTGACAACCGCGAGGAGGCATTGAAAGCCTACGAGAAGGCTCTTGCTCTGGATCCCTCGCACGGGCCTTCCCATCTACGACTGGGCCTTATGCTTCTGAGGGCTGCTGATTTCGCCGGCGCCGAGGCGCACCTTCGCCAGGCAATTGCTGCCGGTCAGACAGGGGCGAACTATTATCTTGGCACCCTCCTGCTCTACCAGGACAGCCCGGAGGAGGCCGAGGGGTATCTCAAGGCCGTACCGGATGGCACCCCGGTGTCAGCGGCGGCGTTGTGCGGCCAGGGACGCATCGCCCTGGGCCGGGGCGAGTGGGAAAAGGCCGCTGAGCTTTTCAGGCAGGCCCGCGCCGAGGACGTCGGTTCCATAACGGCCTCGTTGCTCCTGGCAATGGCCCTCCGTCGGGCTGGCCGTGAAGAGGAAGCTCGTCGCGGACTTGAGGGCGTCCTGCTGAACGATCCTCTGAACCACCCAGCCCTGCGGGAGATGGCTTTCCTAATGGCCGACGAGGGCACGCCCTACTTCGCCAAGCTCAACCGGCTGCTGGCAGACGACCGGCAGTACACCTTGGATCTGGCCTGCTTCTACATGGACGCGAGGCTGTTCGCCGATGCTCTCACCATTCTGAGAGAGACAGCGGAGGGGCGGAGTCCTGATGGTTCGACAAGCTCACCACGACGGCTTGTCGAAGGGCGGCATCCTGATGGTTCGACAAGCTCACCACGACGGCTTGTCGAAGGGTGGGACTACCCGATGGTGTACTACCTGGCCGGGGAACTATGCCAGCGACTCGGAAAGCACGATGAGGCCGCGGAGTGGTTGGGGAAGGGCGCCGAAGCTGACCCTGACCTGGTCTTCCCCAACCGTCTGGAGGAAATCAGGGTTCTCACGCGGGTCGTGGGGGAAAACCCGCGCGACCACAAAGCAAAGTACTACCTGGGCAACTTTTTCTACGCGCATCAGCGATTCGAGGAAGCCATCAAATTGTGGGAAGAAGCTGAAGCGGGACTTGAGTCCTTCGACATAGTCCACAGGAACCTGGGACTGGCCTACTGGCAAAGGGAGGGGGATCTGAAACGAGCGACTGCACTGTTTGAGAAGGCGCTGCAGATCAACCCTCAGAACCAAGACCTGTACCTGCACCTGGATGATTTGTACGAGGCCCAGGGACTGACGGACAAACGCGAGGCACTACTGGAGAAGATGCGGACACTCACCGACCCCAGGGATGACCTTCACAAGTGGATGGTGGTCATGCTGGTTGACCTGGGACGCTACGAACAGGCGATCCAGATGCTCACCGAGGATCGTTTTGTGCCCTCAGAGATGGATCAGAGCTTCCGTCTGGCGTATGTGGGGGCCTATCTGAAAAGGGCCCAGGCCCATATCGAGGCAGGTCACATCGAGGAGGCTATAGCCGACTACCGAAGGGCCCTAGAGTTCCCGGAGAACGTCGGCGTTGGCCAGCCAGCGTCCACGGCCAATATAGAGATCCTGTACCGCCTCGGATGCGCTTGCGAGCAGCTTGGCAGATTTTGGGAGGCCGTTGCCGCCTGGCAAGAAGCAGCCGGTGAGCATCATCCCCACGGCAGCGAGTTGTTCCCGTTCGTCCAGATGTCGCTCGACAAGCTTAACCGCTACAGCGAGCTTGGCTTTTGCTGATGGTGAAGAATGGAGAATGGAGGATGAAGAGATGAGTACTCTCTCATCGTAATCTGGGAGTTCGGCCAGGGACGGGCTATGGCCTTCGCCACCGACTGCTCGCCGCATTGGGCGGCCTATTTCCAACCTTGGGAGTACTACGGACCATTTTGGCGGCAGGCGGCTCGCTGGCTGGCGAAAAAGTTGTAGAAAATGACAGCAAGAGGCATTCATGCACGGATGGGTTTTTGAGTCTTTTGAACCTGCCGTGTAGCAGCGATGAAGTGAAAGGAGCAACAGCATGGCTAATGTAACCTACGATCATGTCACCAAACGATTCGGCGATGTGGTGGCCGTCAACGACCTGGACATCCAGATCGCCGATAAAGAGTTCCTGGTCCTGGTCGGCC
>SOHZ01000607.1 GCA_004377365.1 Anaerolineales bacterium
ATACTCGCATTCTCTCTACAAAGCCACTTAACACCTTGCTACCTATGAGCGATAATCTTTACTCAAGCGGCGAAACCGGTACAGCCAGCCGAAGGTGCGTTCTACGACCCAGCGCCGGGGCAAGACGACAAAGCCTTGTGCATCGTCACTGCGCTTGACGATTTCCACCAGCCATCCACAGTGCTCCATCACCCAGTCGCAGAAGTCCTGTCCCCTGTAGCCACCATCTGCCCAGATCAGCACCAGCCGTTCAAAGTGCTGGGCCAAAGCGCGCTTCAGGAGTATCTTGGCGCCCTCTCGCTCCGGCACACTGGCCTTGGTGACCACGACGGTGAGCAGTAGTCCCAGGACATCCACGAGGATGTGCCGTTTGCGGCCAGTGACCTTCTTGGCGGCATCATATCCCCGTTCACCGGCAACGGCGGTGGTCTTGACGGACTGGCCGTCCATAATCGCGGCGCTGGGCTCGGCTTCACGTTCCTCCTGTTCTCGGACGGCTTCGCGAAGCGCCGTGTTCAACTGTTCCCATACCCCGGTCTTGCGCCAGTCTCGGAAATAGCCATAGACCGTCTGCCAGGGTGGGAAATCGTGCGGCAATAGTCGCCACGCACAGCCGGTGCGGAGCACATAGAAAATGGCATTCACAACTTCCCGTATGTCTACTGTGCGGTGGCGTCCCCCATGCTTTTCTGGAGGGATGAGGGGTTCCAGCAGTAACCACTCGACATCGGTAACATCACTATCATACGGTTCGCGGGACATTGGGCAATCTCGCTCCTTACAACACAGGTTGGCACAAGAAGCAGCATAAGCGAGATCGCCAAATTGTCAAGTCACTTGTGAAAGTGTATATTTACATAACTTTTAAAACATGCTCTAAGGAAATCACAGATGCTCCTTCACCTGCTCCGCCGCCCGACGGGTCATGCCCGGCACAGCCATCAACTCTTCCATTGTGGCCTGGCGGATGCCCTCGAGGGATCCGAAATGTTTGAGGAGGGCCTGACGGCGCTTGGGGCCAATACCAGGTATGTCCTCCAAAGTTGAGGTCAGAGTCTGCTTTTCCCTCAAACGGCGGTGGTACTGGAGGGCGAAGCGATGGGCCTCGTCGCGGATACGCTGCATCAGAAAAAGTCCTTGAGAGCCACGGGGCAGCAGGATGGGCTCGGGTCGGTCGGGGGCAAAGATTTCCTCTCGCTCTTTGGCCAGGCCCACCACTGGCACAGCTTCTCTCAAGCCGTATTCGTCCATCACTTCTAAAGCGGCATTGAGCTGCCCCTTGCCCCCATCAACGACGACCAAGTCGGGCAGAATTGTCCAGGCTTCGTCGTGAGACTTCGTCGAGTTCAGTCGAGACGCGCTCAGCCGAACGGCTGTGTCTTTTGCCAATTCTCCCATTTCCCTTGTGTTTCCCACTGCCTTGCGGAACCTTCTTCTCAATACCTCTTGCATCATGGCATAGTCATCGGCCCCTTCGACGGTGCGGATTTTGAAGCGCCGATAATCGCTTTTTCTGGGTACCCCTTTAGCAAAGACCACCATGCTCCCCGTAGCTGCTTTCCCCTGGATATTGGAGATGTCGTAACACTCGATACGAGCCGGGGGTTGAGCCAGTTCCAGATGCTCCTGCAACTCGGCCAGAGCCTCCACGCTTTTGCCTTCATCGAGCAGCCATTGGGCGCGCAGGTGGGCCAAGGTCTCGGCTGCGTTCTCAGCCGCCATTTGGACCAGTTCCTTCTTCTGCCCTCGCCTGGGCACTTTGAGCGCCACCCTGGTGCCGCGTTTACTCCTCAGCCAGGATTGGATGATCATGGCCTCGTCAATATCGCTTTGCAGAAGGATCTCAGATGGCACGTAGGCGGCTTTGTCGTAGAACTGTTTGACGAAGGAGGTCATGATCTGCCTGGCGTCCTCGTCGGCGGTCCCCTCCAGGACAAAGTACTCTCGCCCGATGAGCTTGCCCCGGCGGATGAAAAAGACCTGCACGCAGGCGTCACCATCCTGGCGGGCAAAGGCGATGACATCTTCATCGGACACGGCTGATGAGACGACTCTTTGACGCTCGATGACCCGTTCCAGAGCCACGATCTGATCGCGTAGGCTTGCGGCCCGTTCGAACTCTAGTCTCTCCGAGGCAGCCGCCATCTGAGTGCGCAAATCGTCTATGATCTCCTCCGATTTGCCCTCCAAGAAGCGGCAGATTTGGCTCACCAGGGCACGGTACTCTTCCTGGGACACGGCTCCGATGCAAGGCCCTGGACAGCGACTGATGTGGTAGTAGAGGCAAGCCCGTTTGTCGTGGCCCGTGATCTCCCGCTTGCAGGTCAGATAGGGGAAGATCTTGCGCAGCAAATCCAGGGTCTGGGAGACAGCCCAGGTAGCAGTAAAGGGGCCGTAGTATTTTGCAGCGTCGTTTTGCATTCTGCGGACAGTGTAGATGCGAGGATAGGGCTCCTGCCAGGTGATCTTGATGTAGGGATAGCGTTTGTCATCCTTGAGCCTGATATTGTACCTGGGCTGGTATTTCTTGATCAGGTTGCACTCCAGAATGAGTGCTTCCAGTTCCGAAGCGGTGACGATGAAGTCCAGATCGGCGAGGTCTTGTCTCAGGTGACGCGTTTTGGGAAAGCGATTGGCTGAGGTGTGAAAGTAGGAGCGCACCCGGTTGCGCAAGTTGACCGCCTTGCCCACGTAAATGACCTTGCCATTCACGTCTTTCATCAAATAGACACCGGGCTTGGCCGGGATAGATGACAACTGTTCTTTCAACTGCGAATGGCCCATACTTATTTAGAACCTCATCAGTATGGAGGCTCCTCCTTCTTCTATGAAGGGCACAGAGAGTAGAGAACAGAAGCTGCAACCACAGATGCCCAACCAGCCGAGAAGGACGGCCACGATTCCCAGCAGTGCTAGACCCAGCCCTATGTATCCGAGCACCAGACCCGCTGTAGCCAGGCTGCTCCCTTCGAGTTGTCCGGCGCTGCTTTCTATCTCGCTTTTGGCCATGTATCCCAGGATGACAGCCACTATACTGCCCAGGGTGGGCAACAGAGTGAGGCCCAGGATGCCGAATATCAGGCTGGCTGTGGCCAATCCGCTTGTCGGTGTGGGGCGCATAATCGCCTGTGCCGGAGGCTGGCTGGCGGGTTCCCACGCCTGGTTTCCGGCGGCGTAGGAACCGCCTCTGTTGACTTGATAGGCTATGAACCTTATGGGGTGGGCGTCATCTCGATGTTTTCGATGATATTGGAAAACACATTGCCCATCTCAGGTCCGGCAGCACAAAGACTACAAAGGGTAAAGCCACCGCAAAGGGCAGGGGCTATCAAAAAAATTAGAATCCCCAGAACCCACCCAGCTAGTCCTAAATAGCCAAGCACCAGGCCGGCCGTAGCTGAGCCCTTGC
Organism: Anaerolineales bacterium; assembly: GCA_004377365.1. Lineage (GTDB taxonomy): Bacteria > Chloroflexota > Anaerolineae > E26-bin7 > E26-bin7 > E26-bin7. Next base: position 3,410 of record SOHZ01000607.1, read on the forward strand.
CTCCTAGCTGCCCTTCACTTTTGTTTATCTCGCTCTGGGCCATGTGGCCGAAGATAACTGCCAACACGTTGCCTAAGAGCGGTAGCAGAATCCATCCTAGAATGCCGAAAACCAGACTAGCTGTCGCTAGCCCGCTGGTGGGAGGGGAGGTCACGATAATCTGTTGCGCGGGTGGAGGAGCGGGTGGGGTCAGTTGTGCTCCACAGTTTTGACAGACCGAACTCCCCCCAGGGTTCTCAGTACCGCAATTTGGACAGAACATAGACACCTCCTTTCCTGTTTTCCGCACCCTAACGAAACCTATTTGACCGCATATGGTAGCTTATTGAGACGCCACCCCCCGACTGGCTAAGTATCACCTGGTTGTAGTGGCGGCTTGTCGTCGGTCGACGAGAGA
>SOHZ01000105.1 GCA_004377365.1 Anaerolineales bacterium
TGAGCCTGCCCCAGGTGGGGGAAGTCAGCCTGCGGGGGCCGACCAAGACCAGCGTGATTTTACATAATGGCCTCCAGGTGGACCTGCGCGTCCTGCCGCCGGAGCGTTACGGGTCGCTCCTTCAGTATTTCACTGGCAGTAAAGCACATAACGTGGCCCTGCGGGGCCTGGCCCAGAGTCAGGGCCTTAGCCTGAGCGAGTACGGCTTTAAGCGGGGCGAGGAGGAAATCATCTGTGCTGAGGAAGGAGAGGTTTATGGAGCCCTGGGCCTGCCCTGGATTCCGCCGGAACTGCGCGAGGACCGAGGCGAGATTGAGGCGGCCCAAGGCGGCGCTCTGCCAGAACTGATCGAATTGGCCGACATCCAGGGCGACTTGCACATCCACACCGACTGGAGCGACGGAGCGGTCAGTCTGGCTCAGATGGCTGAGGCCGCCCGGGCGCGGGGCTACCGCTACGCTGTCATCAGCGATCACAGCCACGGCCTGGGTGTAGCCGGTGGGTTGACGGCCGAGCGATTGCGGGAGCAGCGGGCCGAGATTGATCGCCTGAACGAAGGGTTTAGTGACCTTCGCTTGTTGCAGGGAGCCGAGGTGGAGATCAAGGCCGACGGCAGCCTGGACTTTCCCGACGAGGTGCTGGCCGAATTGGACGTGGTGATCGCCTCACTACATTCGGGCCTGCGCCAGGAACGGGAGCGCATCACCGCTCGCCTGATCTCGGTCACGCGCAACCCGCACGTGGACATCATCGGTCATCCTCTGGGGCGCATCATCGGCCAGCGGGAAGAGAGCGCCGTAGACATTGATGCCGTGCTGGAAGTGGCCGCAGAGACGGGCACCATCATGGAAGTCAACGCCATCCCTGCCCGCCTCGACCTGGACGACGTGCACATCCGCCGGGCCGTCGAAATGGGGGTCAAGCTGGCTATCAACAGTGACGCCCACAACGTGGGTAGTCTGGTCGCTATGGCTTACGGTGTAGCCACAGCCCGGCGCGGCTGGGCCGAGGCCAGAGACGTGGTGAACACACTGCCCCTGGACGAGTTGCTGAGGCTGGTAGCCAAGGAGTGATGGGAGGTAAACCTATGGCCGATGATTTTGGGGACGGAGAATTCTGGGATGGGGAGGAAGAGGAAGGGTACTTTGAAAAAGGCCGCTTCCCCCGCGTGTGGCTGTTATCTATGGGGATTTTGTCCGTGATTCTGGTTATCGGCGTTGTGGCCCTGGCCCTCTTGGCGCTGTTTCGGCCTACCCCATCCCCCACGCCTGCCCTGAGCCCCTCGACTTCGCTCGGGATAAACTCCGCCGAAGGGCCTGTCCTGCCTTCTCCCACTTCTGTTCCGTTGCCAGAGGGAGAGACAGAGGCGGAGGCCATACCCACCCAGGTGATGGCCCAGGATACACCTTTCCTACCCCCTTCTACCCCTACGCTCGTTCCCGCTGTGCCGGCGGAGATCGCCATCGGCATCTACGTCAAAGTCAGCGGCACTGAGGGTACTGACCTCAGCTTCCGTGCTGGTCCCAGCACTAGCCACGCCCGTCTCAAGATCGTAGCTGAGGGGGCTGTCCTCAAGGTGCTGGATGGCCCCGTGGAGGCCGATGGCTACGTGTGGTGGCAGTTACAGGACGTTTTTGAGGGGGTAGTCGGCTGGGCAGTGGCCGACTATCTGGTGCCGACTGTGCCATAGTCGGTGATCGGGGAGCAGTAATTAAGGGATTTCAGGACTTAACGCTGTGAGGATTTCCAGCAACTCTCGCGCCGTGATGATTCGTACATCACCAACCCGCTCCAACGTCAGCAGGTCCTGATCGCCGCTGACCAGAAAGTCGGCCCGCCCAGCTATGGCACAGGCGATGAACTTGTCATCATCTGGGTCACGGCTGATGGCAGGAATCTCATCAGGCAGATCCTGCATCTCCGCCAGTTGAGCTATTAGGGCCACGAAACGAAGACGGGTATCTTTGTCATAAAACTTTTGCAGACGCGGATAAGAGAGCGCCCGATCCAGCTCGGCCAATAGCTCCGGGGATGAGAGCACTACGAAATCCCCTTGCGCCAGGTGGTCATCAATGATGGTCGCCATCGGATCGCGATGGCTGATCAGATAGGTGATCAGAAGATTGGTGTCAATGACCACGCGCATCCGAGGAACCTAACTCTCTCGCGCAGCAGCGATGGCCTCACTCACCAACGTCGGGACGTCCTCATCTGCCATCTCCTGGGCACGCTGGCTTACTTCAGCAGCAATTTGCTGCAACTCACCTACCAGAGCCCGACGGCGGGCCTCTGCCCTCTCCAGTTCCTTGTAAGTAAGATAATCGGAATAACTGATGATCACCGCTTGAGGCGTATTGTAACTCTCAACGACGATCTCCTCGCCGTCCACCCGCACCCAATCGAGTACCTGGCGTGTACGGCGGCGCAGGTCTGTGGCCTTGATCGCTCGCGGCATGTGTTCACCTCCCAAAATGGCACAAGTTTGGCTACATTTTAGCACAATTATAGCATATTTGCAGGACGAAAGCAAGAACTGGGGAAAAGCAACTGTATCGAAGGGGAATGCAGGAAACGGGAATTTGCCAAAACATATCTGCTATGTTAGAATATGCCCTACATTAGAGTTCAGGAGTGCGAAATCCAATGAGTAGAGAGCGTCTTGGATGTTGGTCTCTCACTCTGATCATAGTGCTCAGCTTGCTGGCCGGAGGTGTAGCCGGTGGGCTGTTGGGGGCCACGGTTGCCGTGTGGCTGATGGAGCAGCGTCAACCCCTCGCTCTTCCCCAGGCTACTGTGCAACCCTCGGCTCTTCCCTCTCCCACCTTTCCTGCCAGCCTGCCCTCTGTTATTACTTTCCAGGAGGAATCGGCCACCATCGAGGTCGTCAAAAAGGTTGAGCCAGCGGTGGTCACGGTGGTCAACCTGAGAATGCCCCAGAGGGACTTTTGGGGCGACCTGACTCAGCCGCGCTCGCTGGGCTCAGGGGTGGTCATTGACCCGCAAGGTTACGTGGTCACCAATAACCACGTGGTGGAGGGCAACGAATCGCTGAGCGTGATCATGGCCAGCGGCGACAAGAGGGATGCCGAACTGGTGGGCACCGATGCCTTCAGCGATCTGGCCGTTCTCTATCTTGAGGGAGACAATCTGCCGGCAGCAGAGCTGGGCGATTCCAGTCAATTGCAGCCTGGGGAAAGGGTGATAGCCATCGGCAGCGCCTTGGGCGATTTCCGAAACACTGTCACTAGCGGTGTGATCAGCGGCCTGGAACGGTCCATTGCCGTAGACGAAGGTTTTGCCCTGGAGGGCCTGATCCAGACCGATACGGCTATCAACCACGGCAACTCCGGGGGGCCGCTGGTCAATCTGCAAGGCCAGGTCATCGGCATCAATACTCTCATTATTCGCGGCGATAGCTACTCGAGGGATGTGGCCGAGGGCCTCGGTTTTGCTATACCGTCCAACACCGTCCGCCTGGTGGTTGAGCAACTGATCGCCAAGGGTAGAGTCAGCCGTCCTTTCCTGGGCATCAGCCATCAGGAGGTCACCCCGCGACTGGCAGCTTACTATAATCTGGCCGTGGATCATGGGATCCTGGTTCTGCAGGTCGCTCCGGCGACACCAGCCAGCCAGGCAGGCTTGGAGGTCGGTGACGTGATTGTGGCCATCAGCGGAGATCCCATTGACCCTGAGAATCCTTTCCTTAATGTCCTGATGCGCCATCCAGTGGGTGAGACGGTTACCTTGAGCGTCAACCGTTTCGGTCGTGAGCTGGCTTTGGAGGTTACTTTGGGGGAGAGGCC
>SOHZ01000141.1 GCA_004377365.1 Anaerolineales bacterium
CCCTTCTTCGTGACCCTCAAGGAGGGTGCTGAGGAGGCGGCAGCCAAGGCCGGGGCCAAGCTGATCGTGGTGGACTGCGAGGACGACTCGGCCAAAGAGGCCGCCAATCTGGAGGACCTCATTGCCAAGGAGGTGGATGCCCTACTCATCAACCCGACCGATGCCGAGGCCGTTGTGCCCTCCATCGGGAAGGCCAACGAGGCTGGCATCCCGGTCTTTACCATTGACCGGGCGGCCGCCGGCGGTGAAATCGTCTCCCACATCGCCTCTGACAACGTGTCCGGGGGCAAGATGGCCGGGGAGAAGCTGGCCGAGCTTTTAGGCGAAAAGGGCAAGGTGGTCGAGTTAGAGGGCATCACCGGCACCTCGTCAGCCCGCGAGCGAGGTCAGGGCTTCAACGAGGTGATGGATGGATATGCCGACATCGAGGTTGTGGCCCGTCAGACGGCGGACTATGACCGGGCCAAGGGCTTGAGCGTCTTCGAGAACATCCTGGAGGCGCAGCCGGAGATAGACGGGGTGTTTGCCCACAACGATGAGATGATCCTGGGAGCCATCGAGGCCGCGGAGGCGGCTGGTCGGGCCGGGGAGATGGTCTTCGTCGGCTTTGACGCCATTGACGACGCTGTGGCGGCCGTCGAGGAAGGCAAGCTGGCGGCCACCATCGCCCAGCAGCCGTCTGAGATGGGCCGTCTGGGGGTAGAGTTCGCCGTCAAGCACCTGAGCGGTGAAACGGTCGAGGCCTACATCCCAGTAGACCTGGCTCTGGTAACGCCGTAATCCCTTTCACTTTGGATAGGATAGGTGGGCCGCTCTTCAGCGGCCCACCTGTCTTCAGCCTTGCGAAAGCAGGCTCTAAAAGGTATTGAAAACTCGGGCCAAATGTGATACAATAGGAAGTAGCGAAAAGTGCTCCGGGCGAGGCTTCCAGATGCCGCCTCGTTTGCCGACATTTCCAGATATAAGGGATTAGGTGGAAATAATTCCGTATATTCGCTAGTTAGGCCGTTGGTCAGATTTCAAGCTTTCAGGTCAGAGGAGGAAACCGTGGGTAAATCCCTAAAACTTGTGACAGAAACTGATTTCAGCCAGGTTGAGAATGCCCGAGTTGGCTACCAAGCAGCGATAGCTCTTTGGATTGATGATGAAGAAATAGCCTGGGCTAGATTCAATGCAATGTTGATGGCTAAAGCATCGCTGTAGCAAGTAAGCGATCACATTCAGGGAGGGATGCTATGCCGTGGAGATTTAAATGGCTGTTCCTATTGTTTACCATTCTCCTTTTCGGCTGCCAGGCGAATCATGCAGCCATTGATGTAGCACAGGGTGCCATTCGAAGGCATGATCTGGTTAACCGATTTGGCCTTCCGGCAGGCTATACTGTTGATCAGATACTGGCCCCGCCTGTACCGGAGCCAAGAATCGCGCGCAGCGAGAGCGGTCTGGTCTATCTTGGCCGCGAAGACGGCAAGGCTCTCTTCACCCTCGACCTCGCCAGCGGAGAGAGAACGCTCATACTCGAACCAGAAGATGCCCCATTGGGACCTCCATTTAGCGGTCCGGGCGACACGGTGTTTGTGCGAGTAGAGGGTGAGGTCTGGCAAGTTCATCCTGACGGTTCCCACGAAGTATGGGGTCAGATGGGCGGCGGTGCAGCCTGGTGCTACACACCCGATGGCCGCATGATCGGTGTTGCAGATGAGCAACGCTCCATTGTCGAGCTGTTTGCCGATGGATCGTCTCGAGAACTTGCTGCGGGATTTGTCCTGATTGAAAACATGGCAGCAAGCCCTGATGGTACGGTATTTGTAGGCGACGCCGGGACCGGAGAGTTAGTTGCCATCGGGCCAGATGGGACTCGGAGAGTAGTCGCCGCATTGTCACCCGACCACACTGCCCTCGAAGTGGATCGTAATGGTCAACTGTATATTGAGAATCCCGCCATTGGTTTTGCAATGGTCAATCCAAACGATGGCAGTTGGACAAACCTGGATGAGAAACTGCTGGGCTGCCCGGCCTTCACGATGCCAAACCACTTTGTGTCTCCTGAGCCAGGGCATATGGTCATAGGAAGTGGGGCTACCAGTCAAGTTATGTGGGTCAACCTAAATACAGGAGACAAGAAACTATTGGTCTCCAACAGCGGCGCAAACAGCGCGGCGCTAGACATCGGCCCGGATGATCATCTATACGTGGGTGTATCTGGCTGCGGCACTCCCCACCCCACGCAAGTGATACGATTGGCCGACGACGGGACGCGCAAAGTGATCGTTGATGGGCTTGAAGGGGTTATTCAGGATATTGCTTTTGAACCTGAAGGTGGACTGTACGTTCTGGTAAACTCTGGTAGGGAAACAAGCCAACTCTATTATAGGCCTGAGAACGGTAATCTGACCGAGATTCCTGGGCCAGAGGACTACAGCCTGGGTTCAATCGCCGTCGATCCACAAACAGGCCAGCTTTTAGCCAGCCCGGTCGGTGAGCCGTTCGTCGCCGAGTTCACGCTTGAAGGGGAAGTAGCTAAGCATTTCATTGAATTCCCCAAAGCGACTATGCCTTTTGCGTTGGATGTCGCTCCGGACGGTACTGTGTATGCCTGCACTGCTGAGGCGGAGCGCTACCTCACCGGCCCGGTGATTGAGCGGTGGATATTGGAGCTTGATTTGCAAAGTGGATCGTCGAGCGTTGTTGCACAGATTGATCAACAACATGGCTGCTGCTCGATGCTGAACCTATCAGTGGCTCCAACGGGTGACATATGGTGGCTGGTGAACCCGGAGTTCCAGTTATATCGAGTTACATCTGCCGGTGAGGTGGTTCGCTTCGGACAGGACCTGTTCATAGATCCTTCGGCAGTAGCAGTTGACGGTCAGGGTGATGTGTATTTCACCAGTTCAGAAGGCATTTTCCGAATATATGGCGAGTAATGATCGGCCCCGAACCTGACATATTGCGGGTGGAGGGGTCACCAAGGGCTCGATTGGCTACTTTCCAGAGTGCAGCCTAACCACGGCATTAACCTGACGCCAAGAGCCGGGTTCTCACCAACAATCGCGCTTTGCGTGGGCCATTTGTTCGGAGTTGTGGCGCTCCTTGCGCGCAGGTTATGCCGAGCGTTGGGCGGCCTGACGCAACACACCAACATCCTTACATTATGGTAAATCTATGCATTTTGAATGGGATGAAAGCAAAAGCGCGATCAACGTCCGCAAGCACAAGATTGACTTTGCGGATGTGCCCGTAGTCTTCGAGGGGCCAATGCTGATTGACTACGATGACCGCCAAGATTATGGTGAGGACCGTTGGATTGGCATAGGTTTGCTACGCAGTATAGTCGTAGTGGTGGTATTCACGGAACGCGGCAAAGATACAATTTGTATTATTTCAGCACGTAAAGCAAATCAAAATGAGTGTGAACGATATTATGAAGAAGCCATCTAGAACTGATTGGGAAAGTCTGGCGGCAATGACCGACGAGGAGATAGACTACTCCGATATACCTCCATTGCCCGACACTTTCTTTAAGCGGGCCAAAGTATGGCGTCCTCAGCCCAGGGTCACAGTCACGGTAGAGTTGGACGCGGATATATTGGAGTGGTTCAAAGCGGAAGCCGAGGATTGGGAAGCGCGAATGCAAACAGCGTTGCGCCTGTATGTTGAAGCCCATAAAGCATATCGGCAACCTCAAGTCGTGACTCGTTGAACCAACCAGCGCCAGGCGGGAAAGGTGTATTTCAAGCGTGGGTTGCCGCCCAACATTGGTTGCAGCCGACGCTGCCCCTTGCGGCTTTAGCAAC
>SOHZ01000512.1 GCA_004377365.1 Anaerolineales bacterium
GGTCAACGCCCGCTGACTCTACTCACCCAATAAATCTAGCAGTTACATTCCTCTCAACACGCCCCACCGCCAGGACCTCTGAACTTACCTTTTTCTAACCAATCTCTAACCGGATTCTAACCCTTTCATGTTAGTATAGGAATAACCTAGGATGACAGATCATGATTTTTCGTTCCTGCTGCCAGAGGCCGTTGGTGAAAATGCTCCTAAAATGAGTGCATGGCGTCCGGGCAGTGTCACTGTCCCAGAATACCCAGGAGATTGCATCGTGATCAGTTGTTGTGTCGGTATCATGGCTTACAACGAGGAAACGAATATTGGCCCCTTATTGGAAGCGTTGTCACAGCAAAGGCTAAAGTTGGTGGACATTGCTGAGATCATCGTTGTGGCCAGTGGATGCACCGACCGCACAGAGGCCATTGTGCGGGATTGCTGTCGGAAGGATGACAGGCTGAAATTGCTCGTTCAAGATAGCAGGGAGGGCAAGTCATCGGCCATAAACTTGTTGCTGTGGAACACGTCGCAGGAAATTGTGGTCCTGGAGAGTGCCGATACCCTACCCAGGCCGGACACCATCGAAGCATTGGTCAGCCCTTTCGCTGATCCCGCGGTGGGCATGACCGGTGGGCGTCCTGTCCCCACAAATGCCCCGACTTCCTTCATGGGCTTTGCCGCCCATCTGCTGTGGCAGCTCCATCACCGGGTCTCGCTGCACAGGCCCAAAATGGGCGAGCTGGTCGCCTTCAGAAGATATTTCCGCCAGATACCCCACCGGTCGGCTGTAGACGAAGCCAGCATCGAACCCCTCATCAAGGGACAGGGCCTGGGGCTGCTTTACGTGCCTGAAGCCGTCGTACTCAATAAGGGGCCGGAGACAATGAGCGATTTCTTCAAGCAACGGCGGCGCATCTTTGCGGGCCACCTCTACGTAAAGGATACCTTGGGCTACAAGGTTTCAACTATGAACGGCCTGCGTATTTTGCCGCTGTTTTTGCGGGAAATAAAGCTCGATTGGCGATACCTGCTGTGGGGGCCAGCATTAGTGCTGCTCGAATGTCTGGCCCGCCTGATGGGTGCCTACGACTATATGATTAGAAGAAAGAATCCGTTCGTGTGGCCGGTGGCCAAGAGTACCAAGGACATAGTTCAGGCCGTGATCGGGTAGGCGCGCAGTTGCAGGCGCTTTGGCGTTGCTTGCCCGAAGTGGGTTTCCTACTTGGCTGTAGCCCTTCGCCAACGATACATGCTACCCAATTTGTACCGTTTTGAACCGGCTTCGTATAGAGGCCGTTTGTCTTAGAGGGCCAATACATGCATTGCTGTTCAAAGAGCGAGGTCAAATGATCCAGGTACTGGCGCGGGTACCGCTCTACCAACTCAGCCGTAAGCTTGGCTGGCCTCCGATGCTACCCGTAAACCTGACCATTACACCTTCGCCACGCTGTAACTCCCGCTGTGTGACTTGTAATATATGGAAGAAGCAGGCAGATGAGCTAAGCCTTGAGGAATGGGATAAAGTCTTTCGGAGTCTGGGGCACGTCCCTTATTGGGTTACCATCAGTGGTGGCGAACCGTTCCTCAATCGAGAGATCGTAGCTCTCTGCCAGTCGCTGTACGAGCACTGCCGCCCAGGGATCATCAACATCCCTACCAACGGCCTTCTCCAGGCTGTCATTCCCGATGCGGTTGAAGCTATCGCCAGAAGCTGTCCCGGTTCCCAGATCATCGTCAACCTTTCGCTGGACGGCGTCGGAGACCAGCATGATAGATTGAGAGGCGTTCCGGGCAACTTGACGAAATTCGAGAAAAGCTACCGGGCTCTCAAACGGCTCCGATGCCCCAACTTGTCCATCGGCATCCACTCTGTCATTTCCACCTTCAACGTGGACGACATGGCCCCGCTTTACGACCACGCCTTCAGCCTGGAGCCCGATTCCTACATCACAGAGATCGCCGAAGAGCGGGTGGAACTGGACACAGTAGGGCTGGAGATCACCCCATCGTTGGAGCAGTACAGCAAAGCTATTGATCTCCTGGTCAACAGGATTGCGGAGCAGCGGTTCCGAGGAATCTCCAAGGTTACCCAGGCCTTCAGAGCGGAATACTACCGTCTGGTCAAGGCGGTATTGGCCCGGCAGACCCAGGTGATCCCATGCTACGCTGGCTGGGCCTCAGCCCAGATATACGCCGACGGCCAGGTCTGGCCTTGCTGCGTCCGGGCTGACAGCCTGGGGAACTTGAGAGATGTGGGCTATGATTTCCGCCGGGTATGGTTTTCTGAGAAGGCCCAAAGAGTTCGGCAGAGTATCAAAAACAAGGAGTGTCATTGCCCTCTGGCCAATGCGTCTTACACCAACATGCTGTGCCATTACCCCACCTTGTTCAAGGTAGGGTGGCAGGTGTTGACCGGGGACATCCGGCGGTCTGGAAACATCGGGCGAAACGTCACGGCGGCGATGGAGGCGACCGGATGAAGATGTTGGTCACTGGAGGTACCGGTTTCCTGGGCAGTCATCTAGTGCAAGCGCTGCTCAAAGGAGGACACGAGGTCAGGGCCCTGGTGCGGCACGGGTCGGACGTGGGAAAGCTCAAAGGAGCCGAGTTGATCTATGGAGACCTGACTGAGCCGGACAGCCTGGGCCAGGCTGTGGAAGGGGTAGAGACGGTTTATCATCTGGCTGCTATTCGAGATAAGTGGGGCACTCCCTACCAGGCTTATTACACAGTGAATGTAGAGGGGACTCAACATCTCCTGGATGCTGCTGCCGGACGTGTAGACAAGTTCGTCCACTGTAGTACTGCCGGAGTGGCACGATACCCAGGAAATCTCCAGGCCGACGAGTCACTGCCACATAACACCGACGGACATGGTCAGCACTGCTATCATCACACCAAGGCCCTGGCGGAGCAGTTGACTCTGGAGTATACGCGCACAGGACAGGTGCCGGCCACCGTGATCCGTCCGACGATAGTCTATGGCCCAGGTGATACGTGGGGCATGATGACCAAGCTAGTGACTATGCTGGCCCAGGGAAGATTCGCACTGGTTGGCGACGGGCGGAACCATTTGCATTTAGTATACGTGGATGATGTGATAAGAGCCTTTCTTCTAGCCGGAGAGAGCTCCAGGAGCGTGGGCCAGGTTTACATCGTCGCCGGTCCTTCTCCTATTACTTTGAACAATCTGTTGGCTAAGGTGTGTGCTCTGCTAGGTGTCAAGCCCCCTCGCTGGCACATTCCTGTGAGGGTAGCCAAGGCAGCGGGATGGATACTGGAAAGGGCTTATCTAATCAAAGGGAAACTAGGTGTCAGCGCTTTGGGGGAGATGCCATTTTTGACCCGCGACAAGGTGGATACCCTTACGGTGAATCGGGGCTTTAGTAGTGCCAAAGCGCGACGAGAGCTGGGCTATCATCCTATCGTAGATTATGATGAGGGATTACGCCGAATAGTGGAATGGTGCCACTACCAGGTTAGTCCGTCATGGTGAAAGCAAGGAAAGGGGTTTCTCGGGGCAGGTGGCACCGAAGAGCGAAGATATGAGAATTCGAGTGCTGGTAGATTGCGAGGGTGGCCTTGAGCAGAAGGCCCGCTATGTCCTCGACACGTTCCTTGTCACTCTGGGGTTGAGCTATAGCTTCGTGGATGAAGCGGGCTCCTCAGAGAGCGACGATTTGCTTGTCACCTATTCTAGGGGCAGCAAGATCTTAACAGGTAGGAAGAATGTACTATGCATCTCCCAATCCCCACAGGCACAACAATATTTCCTGGCCCATACAAAATATGATGCGTGCAACGCCAGACGGGTGAGATTTGACGGGAGAGATATCCCCGTATTGTTCTGTACAGAGTCGGCTCCGCCATGTATAGACCTGGAATCAGCAATGGAGAGCATATGGTTGGAGCAAAAGTTTCTTCTTGAAGGCGATATTATTTCCTCAGCCTTCTATTTTCTGTCAAGATGGGAAGAGAGCATTATTGGGCAGAGAGATCAATGGGATCGGTTTAGATACGAAGATAGCCTATACAACGAGCTAGACTGCTTTTCAGAGCCAATCGTGAATAGCTACCTTCGGATATTCGAGAGCATCCTGCAGCGAATTAGCGCAGCCAATGGTGTATCTCCACCAAGCTCTCCTCTTTGGAAAGGACAACGCCAGTTCGCGGTCTGCCTGACTCACGATGTAGACTGGACGACACGATGGTGCCCAAGTCGAATTTGGGCAGAAGTGATGCGCTGCGGAGGGATGGTTCGGAAACAGAGGATGATAAGAGAGGCTTTTGCATCGGCCTTTCGCTTTCTCTTCTCTGGGCTCAAGACAAGGAACGCCTATTGGAATTTCAGAGAATTGGTAGAGGGTGAGAGGCACTATGGATTCTCGTCTTCTTTCTTCTTCCTGGCAGATGGCAAACATCTTAGAGATAAAGGCGGATATCAACTTGATGATGATCAGTTTATCTGCCTTATCAACTTCCTGCAACAACAAGGATGTGAGATTGGAATTCACGGCAGCTTCAACTCGTTCGCCGACCCCCATATGTTGAGAAGCGAGATAGACAAGATCAGTGAACTAGCGCAGCCTATTTGGGGCATCCGACAACACTATCTACGATTTGATAGCCAGCGGTCCCTCCAAATTTTTGAGGCGTTAGGGCTGAGATACGACACAACGTTGGCTTTTGCAGAACGTGAGGGTTATCGATCTGGGTTTTCATTTCCCTTCTACCCTTACAACCTGGCAGAGGACAGACCTTTCAAGGTGTTGGAGATTCCTTTAACTTTAATGGACGTGACCCTTCGGGACTACAGAAAGCTGGATAGTGAGGAGGGATGGAACGCCGTTGAGAACATATTGGCTCAAACGGCGGAGAACATGGGCTGTTGCACCATCATATGGCACAATTCCTCTTTTGACGACATAGAGTCGCCCGGATACGGAGCCATTTATTGGAAAGCTCTGGAATGGATCTACGAGCATGAGGGTTGGGGAGCTTCCGGCCGGGAAATCTGCCAATGGTGGGAGGAAAGAGCCACGCGACTTAGGCCAGCCCCGGGTTTCCCGAAATTGGAGGAGCCTGTACCATATTGGGCAGAAGGAAAATCATGAGTGGCATAAGGTGGTCGGTGGTCATACCCTCCTATAACTCCGAACAAACAATTATGCCTTGTTTAGCCTCGGTGTGCAATCAGGATCTGACAGTACCCTACGAGGTCATTGTCGTTGATAGCTCATCCGACGCCACCCCGGCCTTGATTCGTGACCATTACCCAACGGTGCGAATGATCCGACGGAATCAACGCGTGGGCATAGGCTCTGCCAAGAATCTCGGCATTGAGGTTGCTCAGGGGGAACTGGTGGCTATTACTGGTTCGGACTGCATCGTGAGTCCAATCTGGCTACGGCAAATGGAAGAACTTCATGCCAGGTTTCCTGACCATGCGGCAGTGGGCGGCCCCATTGTTAATGGCAACCCTCAGAGTACTGTCAGTTGGACTGGCTATCTAGCCGAATTCAGTGAATTTTTGCCCAGGGAAGGAAGTACCAGAGAGTGTACGCATATTCCATCGAATAACATCTCCTATAAGCGATACGTTTTCGAACAATACGGTGGGTTTCCCGAAGAGGTTGTCAAGCATGTGGATCTACTGTTCCACTGGCGAATCTGCCAACAGGGCGAAAGGCTGCTTTTTGATCCCACTATCCGGGTGGCTCATTGCCACCGTACCCATCTCGGAGATTATCTCTACCATCAGTTTGACATCGGCCATGGAACCGTCCAAGTTCTGAGGAGGACCAATCTGCCTGGATCGACCTTGGTGCGGTATCGGCTTCTAGCCAGCATCCTCCTACCAGCCTTACCTTTGGTCAAGCTGACACGTAGCAGTTACCGATTTCTGAAATGGCAGCCAAAGGCACTGTGGCAAATGCCTCTCATCTTCCCTCTCTTCGCCTTGGGGCTTCTGTATTGGGTGGCAGGCTTTGCCCGTGAGCTATGGAATACAAGGAACTATCATGACACCGATTGAAAACCTGAAACGCCTGATACGGTGGGAGGATTGGGCTTTTGAGAAAATATTGCCTCTGTTCCTCACTGCGTTTTATATCTCCCTGGCTTACAACGAATTCGGAACTCGTTTCATCTGCGACTTCTTTTTTCTGCTGGCTTTCGCTACCCTTTCTGCCGCGTATGGCTTTTTGGTGAATGACTTTGGCGATTGCGATGCTGATCTCCAGCAAGGTAAACCGAACGCCTTTGCCCAACTTGATCGCCGACATGCGCCTTTCGTACTAGGTAGTGTGCTGGCCCTGGCGACTTTGGCCAGCCTGCGCTTCTGGCAACGTCCCTGGTTTCTGCCATTGTGGATACTGTGGCTTCTGGACGCTACATTCTATTCACTCCCCCCCCTGCGGTTCAAGGAGCGGGGGGTATTTGGCCTGTGGGCACCAGCGCTCGCTCAATTTATCTTGCCCAGTTTGATATTCTTTGCAGCATTGGGGCACTTTGGCGGAATAGATATGTGGGCCTTCGCCATTTACGTCGGGGCCAAGGGCACGTCCATCGCACTGAGTCAGCAACTTGCCGACCTGGCCAACGACACACGAACTCACACGGCCACCTTCGCCGTGCAGCGTGGACGCTCTGGTACAGAGTACCTCTACACCGTTACGTTGCTCACAGAGTCCGCGTTGATGGCTGTGCTGCTGACTGTGATGACGACGTACTTGCCAGCCCTGGTCATCCCTGGGCTTCAGTGGCACGTGAATCTAGCCCTACCTCTATGGGCGGGCTACGTGAGCCTTGGCATCCTAGCGCTACTACGCTGGCGGGCCACCGGTCGGCTTACTGATCCCTATTGCAGCAGGGATAAGGACGTCTTCAACATCTGGTATGCCCTCTTTCCCTGTGTGGCCACACCCTTATATTTCGCGGTTGTGATGACGTACATCTTCCCAGGCAACTGGCCTATCTTGTTGCTGCTTATCCTGTGGCTGAACCCCACCCCACGACGTTTAGCCTGGCCCCTGCGGGCCCTTTGGGCACAGATGCGTCAGCCTGTAGATACATCGGAGCAGAGACTTCCATTAGAATTGACAAGAATGGAGTAGTGTATGCCCCAGAGTCCTGAATCTTTTGACATTGCTATTATCGGCGGTGGATTGGCTGGTCTCTCGGCTGCTGTAGCCATTGGCGCGGACAGCGAGGCTCGGGTGGTACTGATTGACAAAGACGTTGGCCACAATAATCTGACGCCTCTTACCTTTAGCGACGTCGTCCAAAAGTTTAGCCTGGAAGATAGCGTCGTGAACCGCTACCGGGGCTTTTCCTTGCACAGTTCGCTGGGCAGCCAATCCATTCACTATTACAGTGGTTTCCCACTGGCCAGCCTGGACTATCGTTGGGCTTGCTATATCCTGTTAACTCGCGCCCAGCGGTCTTTGGGGTTTACCTGGCAGAGAGGCTACGCTACCGGCCTGGTCAAGGACCGTGAGGGATGGATCATCAGCTTGAATGGCAGTCAGCGAATACGCGCTCCGCTGCTTATTGACGCCTCGGGAAGAGCTCACTTTGCGGCACGTTGCTTGCATCTGGCACGCCCCCGGATGTATAGCCATTGCTATGGACAAATCTTTTCACGATGCCAAATCACAGACAGTGAACTGGCAGAGGACATTTGCTTGTTTCTGGGAGGCAGTGAACGGTTCGGTAATGGTGGGGGCTGGTGTTACCCCTTAGGAGCTGGTCGGATCAGCTTTGGCTTTGCCTCGGTCACTGATTCGCCTCGATATCCACTAAAGTTGGTGCGCCAAAAATACCAACGTGCCTTACGAGAGTTTGCACCTTATGCCGACATCCTGGCACGAGGGAAGCCTGGCCCCGTAGAGCGTGGGTCTATCCCCCTTGGCCCGGTGCGCCGCTTCGTGTGCGATGGCTTGCTGCTGGTCGGTGACGTAGTAGGGCAGGCCACTCCCTGGGCGTGCATGGGGGTCGAACCAGCTCTGGTCAACGGTCAGACCTGCGGGCGTGTGGCGGCCCAGGCTTTCAAACAAAGGGACTTCCGGGCCAGGGTGCTTCGAGAATACGAGACCATCTGGGCCCAGGCCAACCAACGGTCATATCGCCAGGGGACCATGTTGGCTCCGCTTCAGTGGACCCAGGGCGAAGAGGTATGGGACAAGATCGCCGCCAGCCATAGTCGCCTCACTCCTGAAGAGACGCTGGCACACCTGCGTTACAATGAACCCATACGCAGCCTCCCCATCCTGGGGTGGAGTATGGTTTACGACCGACTGGGACGGATACGACGAGGAGTACGAGATTGGGTTCGGCAGCATCTACGAATATGGCAGGGAAAACATGTTAAGACTCATGCGCGGGCTGAAGGCAGTTGATCAGCCAGATTGCTCAGCGGTGGCTTGGACCCGAGCCAACATCGGTGAGGTGTTGCCCGGTGTGGTGACTCCCCTCACCTGGTCGGTTTTCCAGGCCAACCTTCTCCGTCAGCCTTTGAGCAAAGTCAAGGCCGAGAGCAATCCCAATGGGCCGATACGACTCGTAGAGGGACGAGCCTATCTACGGTTGGACGCCTTGCTGGGCTCTTTTTGCTACCTTCCAGGTGTTGATCCTCACGTCGTCTGCCAGGCGCTCGGCGTAGACCAGGAGACCCACCGGAGCGATGGTTGGAAGCCAAGGGGCAACCTGCTCGCCCATCTCAGCGGCGGGCTGTTCCTGGCCGAAACCCTGGGATTGTCGCCTGTTCTTTGGCTACAGTTGGCGCGTCTGGGCACCCCGCCGCTCAACGAGAGCCAGCCCGGAGAGGGTGCCTCCACATCGTCGGCGGCACTGGTGCGCCGCATCGAAGGGTTGATTGACTGGAACACGCGCTGCTTCCAGTTGCACCTAAAGTGCACCCGCTACGCCGTCGGCGCCTACGGGCTGCTGATATACATGCTTCGCCATTGGCTGCCCGCTGCCGGGATGAACTCAGCCCCTTGGCGGAGTAGCAGAGCCAAACGCGAAACGAATTTCGCTACTCCGAACGAAACTTACCGTACCAGTCTGGAGGCAGAATTGTTGACCATCCAGGCCGAACTCCAGACGGCCGAACAGGGTCTGGCCCTCTGGCGGCTGGCCGAGCAGGCTCGCGCTCATCCAAGCGTAGCGGCGGTATTGGAGGACGAGGTGAACTGGACAGCAGCCCAGCGCGCTCTTCAGGCCGCGGAAGGAGGGCCAGAGTTCCTGGAGGCTCTGGCAGCTTTCCTGAGCAGGCACGGGGCGCGGACTGTAGAGGAGTTTGAACTGGCCTCACCCCGCTGGAGGGAGGATCCTACCTTTGTCCTCACGGTGATGCGCAACTACCTGCACGCTGAGGCCGCGTTCAACCCCACGGCTGCCCTGCGCCAGCATCGGGCCTTCTGCGATGTCGCTACCGCCCGGATGGTCCGGCAGATGGGACCGCTAAGAGGTCGGCTGTTACGCCGGGTGCTGCGAGCATATAAGGCATACGTGCCGTTGCGAGAAAACATGAAATACCGGTTGATGGAAGGCTACGAGGCGCTGCGTCACTGCTTTCTGGCACTGGGCGACTGCCTGGACACAGCAGGTGTCCTCGGTGCCAGAGAGGACATTTTTTTCCTGACGGCTGGTGAAGCGTTGGCCGCCGGTCGAGATGGTATGGTCAATGCCGGGGAAATCCAGACAAAGGTGAACCACCGCCGTGCGGAACGGGCTTGCCAGGAGCGGTTCCGGCCACCCGAGGTCATCATGGGGAACGATCTGGCCTGGGCGCTTGATGACAACAGCTTGGAGACCTTACAAGGCATTGGCTGCTCCGCCGGATATGCAGTGGGAAAAGCCCGGGTGATTCGGGACATTGCCATGGCCTCGCACTTGCAACCGGGCGAGATCCTGGTCGCTCCCAGTACCGACCCCGGCTGGACCCCGCTCTTCTTGACGGCGGCGGCCGTGGTCACTGACATCGGCGGATTTCTCTCCCACGGAGCAACTGTGGCCAGGGAGTATGGCATACCGGCGGTTGTGAATACGAAAAAGGCTTCCGAGCTTGTCAAGAACGGTCAAGTGATTGTTGTTGATGGCAACCGGGGGATTGTGCACCTTAACCCCAGGAATCTATTTGAGACCCAACAGGGGACCTGATGTCGAACCTGCTACGATTGTTAAAGAACGCTTTTTCTCTGCTGACCACTGAGCTGGTCAACGCCGTCATTGGGGTAGTCTTCACCGCCTTTCTGGTGAGACACCTTTCGGTCAGCGACTTTGGCATCTATACCACCATCACTGTCTTCCTGGCATTTGGCAGCCTGTTCGCCGACTTGGGAATGAGCCAGGTCATCGTGCGGGATATCGCTCAGGAGCGGGACAGCGGCCGTGTGGTCTTGCCCAACGCGGTCCTGATAGCACTAAGCCTGGCCACTCTGGCCTGGGGAGGGCTGATCCTTCTCACTGCGGTCTTTTACCCAGGCCGGGTGCAGGGGTTGCTCCTGGTGGCAGGTGCGGCCTTGCTTTTCAAAGCCGTGGCCCAACTGTCTGCTGCTACGGTGAGGGCCTTCGAGCGCATGGAGATCCTGGCAGCCATTAACAGCGGGGTGTCCATCGTCTCCTCGGCCCTGGGAATCCTTTTGCTCGAGATGGGAAGAGGGCTGTCTGCTCAAGTGGGTCTGATAGTGGTCAGCGCGGCAGTCACTGCCTTGTTGCTTTCAGTGATCGTCCACTTTCGCTTTGTCCGTTTCTCCTTGACCTTCCGGGCAGCAGTCAGCAGGCGGATTCTGTGTGAGACGCTACCCATAGCTATATTGCTGGGATGCAACACCGTCCTGATGAAGAGCGACCTGGTGATCCTCTCAAAAATGCAAACCATGGCCGCCGTTGGGATCTACGGAGCCTCAGTCAAGATCATTGACTTTCTAGGCATCTTCACTGCCAGCGCGCTGGGAGCCATGTTACCTTTCATGGCTGCCCGGTGGAGCCAATCTTCGCCCTCTGCCTTAAGGAATTACCAACAGGCCCTGCGGCTCTTCATTGTGCTGGGCATGGCTGTGACTGTCGGCGTCTTCATGCTATCGGGTGATATCGTAGCCCTGGTATTCGGGGCAAGCTACCAGGCCACTGCCCTGCCGCTTCGGATATTGATCTGGGCTCTGTTTTTCAATTTCCTGAGCGGGCCGGTGGGGTTGTTCCTGCTCGTCTCAAGGGAGCGGCTGTTTCACGTTATCCCTTATGCCCTGGGAGTCACGGTATTGAGCGTTGCGCTGAATTTGTTCCTCATCCCTCGTTACGGTTACATTGGCGCCAGCGGAGTGAGGGTCATCAGTTCTGCCCTTCTATTTGCCATCAAAGTCCGAATCATGGGCTATTTCCTGGAGCGACGACCTCCCTGGCTGCAAATCGTCGTCCGGCCCATGATAGCCGCAGCCGTGATGGGCCTCCTCATTTTTTTGATGTGGGATTTGAGCCTGTTGCTGATAGTGCCTGTGGGGGCTTTGACTTATCTGATTGTTCTTTTGGGATTGGGAGAGTTCCGGGCAGAAGAATACAAGTTCCTGCAGCCTTGTTTTGCTCTTGTGTGTGAGTAGCGGGTAACGAGTAATGAGCAAAGTGGTGCTGATCTCTCTGGATCGTGAGATCATGTGCATTGGGGTGCGACTGCTTTCAGCTTGTCTGAGGCAGGCTGGGCACGAGACGCGAATGATTTTCCTGCCGCTGAGGGGCTCTCGACGCCAGAATGGCGCTTCTTGCCCCAACTACCCGCAAGTGGTTCTGGACGACATCGTGGAGCTATGCCAGGATGCCGATCTGGTGGGTCTGTCACTGATGACCAATCAGTTTCTGCGAGCAGTGGCGGTGACCGAGCATCTAAAGCGAGAGTTGACTGTGCCGGTCATCTGGGGTGGGGTTCATCCTACCGTCAGCCCGGAGGGGTGCCTGGCTTACACCGATATAGTTTGCATCGGTGAGGGCGAGGGGGCCTTGATCGAGCTGGCTGACAGGCTGGTCAAAGGGGAGAGTTACCACGACCTTCAAAATCTTTGCTTCATAAGCGGGCGGAAGATCGTCAGGAACGAGGTCAGACCACTGATTCAGGATCTGGACGGGGTTCCCTTTCCAGACTACAGTTGTCAGGACCATTTCTTCCTGGATGAAACCGTGAAACGGGTGAGGGCGCTGGATAGAGAGGCCCTTGTGAATTTCTCTGGGGAGCGCTACCGTCCCACTCCTGATTCCAGGGGCCTCTGGTACCCGATCATGACCAGCCGGGGCTGCCCCTACAGTTGCACCTACTGCTGCAACAGTGCTTACCGCCAGATTTACGCCGGTCAGCGCTATCTGCGGTGGCGAAGCACCGAAAACGTGGTTGCCGAGTTGGCTGAAATCAGGGAAACAGTTGCCCCTATTGATTTCGTCTTCTTTGTGGACGATAACTTTACCGCCAGGAGTGAAAGAAAGTTAGAGGGGTTCTGTGCCCTTTACTGGGAAGAGATAGGTCTCCCGTTTTTTTGCCAGTGCAGCCCCCTGACTATTTCTGAAGCCAAGATGCAGGCCCTTCTCGACGCCGGATGCTACAAGATTGCCATGGGGGTAGAGACGGCCAGCGAGCGGGTGGCAGAGATGTACAACCGGAGTCACTTTCACCGGCAGCTTAGATCGGCCATCGCTTGCGTGGAGCGATTTCGCGCCCAAATGCCGTCATCACCTGCCTACCAGTTTATCATTGACAATCCATATGAAACCATCGAGGAGACCATCCAGACTCTGGAGCTACTCCTAGAGTTACCTCGCCCCGGCGACAACCCGGTTTTCTCGCTGATGCTTTTCCCTGGCACGGAACTCTACCGGCAGGCCAGAAAGGATGGCTACCTGGTGAATGTGATGGAACAGGTCTACAAAAAGGATTGGCACAAGCACAGCCAGCCCTTTTTCCAGCTTTGGCTCTATCTGTACAAAGCCAACCTGCCCACCCCTCTCTTGCGTCTGCTCTTGAACGAAAGCTTGGCTCGCCTGGCCGAGGGGAAGAGGGTGCGGATGTGGCTCAGCAAAGTCCTGGACTTTCTCATGGCCTCTTTCAATTCAGGTAGAGGGTGTCTGATACATCTGTATAGACTTTGGCCCCTGGGCCGCGAAAGAATCTGAGAGTATTGAAGTGGGTACAAAGCATAGGAAAAAAGAGACGGGCACCCCGGGTCTCCTGGTTCTGGTGCCTGTTTTTAATGAGGGACCACATGTGAAAGAAATACTGACGGGTATCCGTCAATACACCGCTGCTGACATCCTCGTCGTCAACGACGGTTCCACGGATGACTCTCTGGCTCGAATCAGGGAGTCTGACGTGACTCACGTCATCAACCACGAGAAGAACGTGGGGCCCGGTGGGGCTTTGATAAGCGGCTTCCGATTGGCCACAGAACGCCATTACCGG
Organism: Anaerolineales bacterium; assembly: GCA_004377365.1. Lineage (GTDB taxonomy): Bacteria > Chloroflexota > Anaerolineae > E26-bin7 > E26-bin7 > E26-bin7. Next base: position 13,436 of record SOHZ01000512.1, read on the forward strand.
GTCCTCATCGCTATGGATGCCGATGGTCAGCACGAGGCCAGGGACATCCCTCGCTTCCTGGAAGCGATTAAAGACGTTGACGTGGTGGTAGGCAGTCGCTACTTGCCTGACTCGGAGAGGAGGAACACTCCCCCGAAACACAGAGAATGGGCCAGCGGAGTATTGACCCGGTTAGTGCGCCAATACACTTCTTACGATATTACCGACTGTGCTTCTGGCTTTAGGGCTTACAAAGTCTCTGCCTTGCGAAAGTTAAACCTTACGGAAAAAGGCTACGCCTGGCCTTTTCAGTTTTGGATCCAGGCTGCCCTCGCCGGTTTGCGGGTCAAGGAGATACCTATTGCGCTTATCTACTTTCAATCCGAAGAGGATTCACGGGGCGAGTCCAAGCTGATCAGGAGGACCGTTAGTTATTGTCGGTGGGTGATGCAAAGGGAAATGAGATCAGCAGAGCCTAACCCCTGGCGGAGGGTCTGGTGGCTTCTCAAGGAGCGATTTTTCTTACTAATTTCCAACCTATTTCTGACCTTATTCTAACCTTTTTCCCCTATAATTGGAATGTCAGTGCCTGAACTGAGGCACTTTAGTTTAGCTTTACAGATAGTAACAGTAAGGGAGAGAACATTAATGCAAGCGAAGGCGAACCGGTCAAAAAAGGCCATACAGAGAACCGCAATTCTTGTGGTATCGTGCCTGTTACTTTGTGGCGGACTGATGCTGGTATCATCGCTCAGCACGGTCGAGGCGGGGCTATCTCTGCCTGTGAACAACACAACTGTGGATACTGTCCAGGGGCAGATGGCACTTGCGCTCACAGCAATCTTTAATCAGACTGATTGGAGCGGCGGGCCAGGCATCACCAGCACCACGACCACGACCGATGGCTACGACAGCGGTACGGGGATTGACACGACCACGGCTGGCCAGGTCAGCCTGGGTTACACCCTGGCCGCCGATGGGAGCCGGGCCGATCTCAACCAGGATGGCTACCTGGACCTCGTTTTCAGCAATTATAGCAGTGGCGCTATCTCGACAACCTGGCAGTACGATATAGACAGCTACGTTTATTGGGGGGGACCCGATGGCTATACCACCACCCATCGTCTGCCTCTTCCCACCCTGGGGGCCAGTAGCAATGCGGTGGCCGACCTTGATGAGGATGGCTATCTGGACATCGTCTTCAGCAACGTGGGGGGAGGGTCCGGTTCTGCTCCCGATCCCACTGGTGTGAACAGCTACATTTATTGGGGAGGCCCCGATGGTTATACCACCGCTAATCGTATAGAGCTCCCTACCAACGGGTCAACTGGGTGTTCGGTGGCAGACCTGAACGGCGACGGCAACCTGGACATTGTGTTCAGCAGCTATGCAACCACAACTTTTCCTTATTACGACACAGAGAGCTATATCTACTGGGGAGACGGCACCAGGGACTATAGCACTGCCAATCGCACGAGTCTACCGACGGTGGGGCCATCGGCCACTTACGTGGTTGACCTGGACCAGGATGAGAACCTGGACATCATTTTCAGTAATTACCGGCAGGATGGTCCTATTACCGCAACCACTACTTACGAGATAGACAGCTACATCTATTGGGGAACTGGAACCGGTATCACTAATACTTCCTTCAGCATCTCTGAGCGCAGGGAACTGTCTACCATCGGCGCCTACGGCAGTTCGGTAGCGGATCTGGATGGAGATGGGGCTCTGGATATTGTCTTCAGCAACCGAAATTCTGCCAATGGCATAACCTACACTTACCAGATCAGCAGTTACATCTACTGGGGAGACAACGGCAACCGCAGGAATTATACCGTCACCAACCGTACCGAATTGCCTTCTATCGGGACCTACGGCAACTCGATAGCCGACCTGAATGAGGACAGTTGGCCGGACATCGTCTTCAGCAACCATCAATCCAGCCCATCGGATCACATTGAGGACAGCTATATCTACTGGGGAACTGGAACTGGTATCACTAGTACTTCCTTCACCACCTCAAATCGAACAGGCCTGCCCACTATTGGAGCGGCTGGCAACACAGTGGGCGATCTGGACAACGATGGCAATTTGGACATCGTCTTCAGCAACCGTCGAGACGGTGATGATCATAACCAGAATAGCTATATTTACTGGGGACAGGGTACCGGTATCACTAGTACTTCTTTCATCTCCACTGAGTACAAGGCGCTCCCTACCCTGGGCTCCATTGGCAACTCGGCGGTGGGCAGCCCCATCGCCAGCGCCAACACAACTTTCGGTACCATTTATGCCCAACCCATCACTGGCAGCACTACCCTGGCCGATGCGATGATCACGCCGCGCATTTATGCTCCCACCGGTGTCATCACTTCTGCCGGATTTGATGGGGGTACAGAACGCGGCTGGGAAAAAGTAGTCTGGAATGCCGCTATCGAGGCTGGCACCAGCATCACCATCGAGGTGGCCACCAGCGCCAATGGGTCCACTTGGTCTCAGTGGAGCGTTGTAGGTAGTAGTATTACCGGTACTAACCCGGTCTCGCTCACCAACGTCATCTCCAGTTCTCAATATCTGCGCTATCGAGCCACTCTCCAGCGATCTCCCGAGCATCTCAGCACGCCGACGCTCTACGATATCGCCTTCTACGCTGAGGAGGCTCTTAACAAAGTCTTCCTGCCCATCATTACCAAGAACTATTAGACGTTGTTCCCTGTTCTTGAAAGCGCATCTCTATGGTCAGACAAACAAGCCAGATGAGAATCCTATACATCACACCTTATGTGCCCTCCCTCATCCGGGTGCGGCCATACAATCTGATCCAGTACCTTTCCCGTCGAGGGCATCTGGTCACTGTCCTGAGCTTGCAGTCAACGGAGCAAGAGGAGAAGGACGCAGAAAAACTGCGGAGCTGCTGCCACCGTGTCGAGACGGTCAAGCTGACCAGGCAGCAGTCCCTCCTGAATTGCTTCAAAGCTCTGCCAACCATGACCCCGCTACAAGCAGCCTATTGCCACTCTCCGGCCATGCAAAGTTTGATCCGCAAGGTACTGGAAGAAGAGCAGTTTGACATAGTCCACGTGGAGCACCTGCGCGGAGCTTATTTTGGCACGACAATAGCGGGGGTGCCCAAGGTCTATGATTCTGTGGATTGCATCAGCTTGCTTTTCGAGAAAGCCCTGCACTCGGCTACCAGCCGGGCCAGCCGCCTCGTTGCCCGGCTGGAACTGGACCGGACGAGACGATACGAAGGCCGACTCATCAGCCAATACGACAAAGTCCTGGTTACTTCTCCGCAGGACAAGGAAGCGCTGTTAAAGTTGGATGCGCGCTCTCACGAGCAGAATCAAGAGAGAAAAATCGCTGTTTTGTCCAATGGAGTTGACTTGGGGTATTTTGCTTTCGCAAATGGGGATCGAGCACCGGAGACCCTGGTGTTCTCTGGCAAGATGAGCTATCACGCTAACGTAGCCGCAGTTTCCTATATGGTTCGGGAGGTCATGCCCCTCGTCTGGGCCAGGCGACCCGGGGTGAAGCTTGAGATAGTGGGCAAGAATCCACCTCAGGCGATATGCGCCCTGGCCAAAGACGATCGAGTGCATGTTACCGGCTTTGTGCCCGATTTGCGTCCATACCTGGCGCGGGCGACGGTATCCGTCAGCCCCATGCAATACAGCGTTGGTATCCAGAACAAAGTGCTGGAGGCCATGGCCATGGGTACACCGGTGGTTGCCAGCAGTCAAGCTTGTTCCGCCTTGAAGGTCCGAAACGGCACCCACCTTCTTGTGGCTGACGATCCGACCACTTTCGCCGAGCGGGTATTGCGCCTGCTGGACGACGTTGCTCTCAGACGAGAGATGGCGATGAACGGCAGAAATTATGTAGAAGAAAGACACGACTGGCGAACCATTGCCCACAATCTAGAAAACATCTATGCGGAGGTAATGGAAAGATGGCGGAGTTGATCTTAGAAAGGAAGCTTCAAGCGGTTTCTATAGGGGGCAGGGTATCGAAGACAGGGGCTCGCAGACGGACCATCGGCCTTCGGCAAGTTATCCTGGTCTTGCCCGTTCTTGATGCCCTTTTCATGAGTGTTAGCTTTATGCTTGCCTATCACCTGCGTTTCAAAAGCAGTTGGCTGCCCTACTACGCGCCTTTCTCATCCCAATTCTATTGGACCTTGCTATCCTTGCTTGTGCCCACCTGTCTCCTGATTTTTGCCGCCTACGGTCTCTACACCCCGCGCTACTTGTTTGGTGGGACCCGAGAATATGCCCGCGTCGTCAATGCCTGCGCCGTTGGTATCATGGCTATGATCGTCCTGAGTTTCATGCATCGTGGGGCAGAACAGCCTATCTCTCGCGGCTGGCTCCTGATCTATTTCAGCCTGTCGGTGCTCACCATTATCTTCTATCGTTTCACTTTCCGGCGCATCATCTACCGCCTGCGCCAGCGCGGTCTCTTCATCAAGCGCAGCCTGATCGTCGGCGCCAATCAGGAAGGACAGGCCATGGCCGAGCAGTTTCGCTCTGTCCCCACCGCTGGTGTGCACGTCGTGGGTTTCGTTGACGACACCCTCACTCGTGGCTCTGTGGTAAACGGCCTGCCGGTCTTGGGCAATAGCAAGTCCCTAAAATCCCTGGCGGAAGAGCAGGAGATAGACGAACTGATCATCGCGCCTACCTCTCTGTCACGGAAGGTCCTTCTGGACATATACCGTACTTTCAATAGCAACGGTAGCAGTGTAGAGTTAAGACTCTCGCCCGGCCTCTTTGAAATCCTGACCACAGGTGCTACTATCCAGGAGGTTGGGTCCGTACCTTTGGTCAGCCTCAATAGGCTGCGCATTACAGGCATAGACGCATTTCTGAAGAGCGCTCTCGACTACATTGGGGCTGCCGTCGGCATGATTCTTTTGCTGCCCTTGCTGCTTCTGATCGCCTTGCTGGTCAGATTGGATTCACCGGGACCGGCCCTGCACCGGCGACGGGTTCTAGGCGCGGGGGGGCAGACTTTCGCGGCTTTCAAGTTCAGAACTATGAGGGTAGATGCCGATGAATATCTAGAGCAGCACCCAGAACTGGCTGAAGAATTGGAGTGCAACGGCAAATTGAAAAACGACCCCCGCGTTACCCGTCTGGGCAAATTGCTGCGCAAAGCCAGCATTGACGAACTGCCTCAACTTCTTAACATTTTGAAGGGGCAGATGAGCCTGGTGGGACCGCGCATGATTTCGCCGCCGGAATGGGCCAAATTCGGCAGGTGGAAACACAATCTGCTTACCGTGAGACCGGGGATTACTGGTCTGTGGCAGGTCAGTGGGAGAAGTGAACTGTCCTACGAGGAACGGGTCAGATTGGATATGCATTACATCCGCAACTATACCATTTGGCTAGACATACGTGTCCTGTTTAACACCTTTGGCGCTGTCCTGCGTGGAAGCGGAGCTTACTGACCCTTCCTAACATTCTTCTTTGGTCCCCCATCCCCTCTTCTCTCTCCCCCCTTATTCCCCCTCTCCTATCGTAGTTTGTTGTAAGGATTGGGAGAGGGGGATGGGGGCGAGGGCCGTTGCCCCTCACCTTCTCCAAGGCCAGAACCTGCTTTCTCTGTTCTGTACTAGCTCTCTTGACTTTTTGTCCTATTGAGTTTAGAATATATGGGGTATCCGAGACTTGATTTCTGCATTTCCAGGCCATAGCTCTTACTTGGTTTATACTTATTAGGTTTTACTTATTGCCAATGAAGCGTTTATCTATTAAGAATGGATCATCAATTCTACCTTCTGTCCCCGAGAGGTTCTGGGTAGCCGCCTGGACCCTGGGGGTCGTGGCTATCATTGGGCTGGGTTGCTCACCCTTCGGGCCGCCAGCGCCTGTAGCCCGCACACCTTTGTCGGTTGCCCCATCGCCGACCTCCACCTTCACCCCAACGGCCATCACATCACCAACGCTTGAGCTCACCCCCCTCCTGGCAGCAACACCTGTCACCACACCGACGGCTGTCAGCTTGGTTCAAGCCACCCCCTCGCCGGTGATCCCTGCCGGCGGTATTGTCTACGCCGTCAGTCCCAACGTTAATCGGGTTGGCTGGGTGAGAAGTGGCGAGGACGGAAATCACTTCGGCGATTCCTACTTCCACGTTGGCTTTCTGGGTGGCAACATCTATCATGGAGCCATACAGTTCGACATCTCTTTCATCCCGCCGGGCTCTTCGATCCATTACGCTGCTCTGGAATTGGTTGGCCTGAGTGGGGAGACTCTGGGGTCTGGCGGGTCCTGGCATGTCCGGCTGCTTGAGGAAGACATAGACGCCGACTGGCCGTTTCACGACTATGGGACAATACGTGAAGCACCCGTGGCCCAGACTTTGTCTCCCACCCTTGGCATTTCGGACTTGGCTGAAAATGAATTGAACGCCTTCGTCTTCAACGCTGGCCAGCGGGCTATTCTGGAAAGTCGGCTGGAAGGGGGGCTTGTTTCCTTCCGTATGGATGGACCCTCATCAGGGGCCGACAATCTCTTCACCTGGGATACCGGCTATGGCCTTGGGAGTCTGGGGAAAACACCTATCCTTAGGCTTGCCGTCACTTCGCCCCTGCTTACCCCGACGAGCCCGGCGGGTACAAGGATTGCTGCCCGGGTGCCAGAGACGCCTACGCCTACGTTTGTCATTGTGACCAGCACTCCTACCCCAGAGACTGTTTTCACTGCGGCAGCCATCGCCGCCACTGCTGCCTACCAGGCGACCACAGTGGGCACCCCAACAAACACTCCTTCAAATTGGATCACTCCCATCGTGGTGACCAACACCCCCACTCCAGAGAACGAAGCCACGGCCACTTATATGGTTGCCTGGTTAACGGCGGCCGCTATCGCCACGGGAACAGCTACCCCCACACCACGCCACATGTGGACAGCGACGCCCACAGCCACTCCCACCGATACGCCGGTGTATATCCCCTTGGAGGAGATAACGCCGACGCCCACCACACCGGCCCCGACCTCCACCCCGACGGCTATCCCTACTGTTCTGATGGGGAAGATTGCTTTCCTGACCGATAGAGACGGGGACACGGCTGTCTACATCATGAACCCCGACGGCAGTGGGCTGGCCAGACTGACCAATCGCTGGACCTATGACGTGGCGAACATTCAGGACATGATCTCTCCTGATGGGCAAAACCGGGTCCTGGTGCAAAATATTCAGAATGTACCCCAATTGATCATGCAGCCTCTTTACGATGGCTATTCGTGGCGCATCACCTACAGTGCCTTTGCCTGCTACCACCCCAGTTGGTCACCAGATGGAGAATACATCGCCTTTGTCTCTCAGTCCGGTGGACATTGGGAGTGGTCAGATCCAAATGACGACGCCGTCCGCCGTCTCCGTGGTATGGGGGACACTATCAACGACGATATCTACTTGAAACCCATCCATGGCGTCGGATTCCAGCGGCTCACTGATAACCAATGGGAATCTGACAAGCACCCCTCCTGGTCCCCCGACAATAGGCAGATTGTGTTCTGCTCCAACCGGGAGACGGGACATTCTCAGATCTGGATGATGAACGCCGACGGGAGCGATCCTCGCAACCTGAGCAACGATCCCTACAACAATTGGGACCCCGTTTGGATCAAACGACCTGAACTGCTGAAAGCCCTCCCCTGAAATATTGCTTTGGTATTTTCACTCCTGGCGACGCTGTCCCTCTCCGAGACGTATGAAGCGATTTGGCAGTGTGCATAACGTTGGGTCAAGTCGAGCCTGTCCCGGCCGATAACACTGGCGATTTGGCAGTGTGCATAACGTTGGGTCAAGTTGGGCCTGTCCCGGCCGATAACACTGGAGTCGAGCCTTTAGGCGGCACCTTCTGGTGAGACTCTGGCTGAAGCCTCGACTCCAAGGCTATGTGCGCTAATAGCGATTTCGAGCCCGAGTTTGAATGGGTCGTCTAGACCGCACCTGCAGTCCAGAAGGAGACCGGCAGTGATTGAATCTTACGAATTCGGACGTATCGTTATCAAGGGCAAAAGGTATACCGCGGACGTGATTATCTACCCCGACCATGTGGAGGACAATTGGTGGCGAGAAGAGGGACATTCCCTGAGCCCCGTTGACTTGTGGGCGATCGTTCAGACCGAGCCTGAGGTGTTGGTGGTAGGCACAGGCCGCTCTGGTTTGATGCGAGTCCTGCCCGAAACCGAAGAGTACCTGCGCAAGCAGGGCATCAGGCTCATCGCCGAGCGCACAACCGAGGCTGTCCGTATTTACAACCAGCTCTACCAGTCAACCAAGGTGGTGGCTGCCCTACATCTGACGTGCTAGAAAGACCTAGACTTCAGAGGGCTTGGCCCGCTTGCCAGATTGCAACTTGTCTAGTACAATAGAGGCCGTAGATGGAGCGGCCTCTATTGTTTGCCGCCACTAGACGATGCTTCGCTGGAGGGTTGTCCCTTATGGGTGAGATCGTATCCCTGGAAGAGGCCCTGACCGTCCGGGGCGGGTTGCAGGTCGAGGGCAAAACCGTTGTCTTTACCAACGGCCATTTCGACCTGCTGCACATAGGCCACGTAGACTATTTGCAGAGAGCCAGGGAATTGGGCGATGTGCTGATCGTAGGGCTGAATAGTGATGCCTCGACGCGGGCCCTCAAAGGCGAAAAGCGCCCCATTGTTCCCCAGGGTGAGCGGGCCCGGATGTTGGCGGCCCTGGCCTGCGTTGACTATGTGGTCATCTTTGAGGAAACGACGGCCAACAGCCTGGTGGGAGCTCTGAAACCAGACCTCTACGTCAAGGGGGGAGACTGGGACAGAGGCCGTACCCCACCTGAGGCGGAGGTCGTGGTTAGATACGGTGGACGGGTGTGCATCTTGCCCTACCTGCCCGAGTACTCTACGACGGGGCTCATCGAGACCATTGTGGAACGCTTTGGTTCAGGGAGAACGTAATCTTTATGGAAGAACAGACCTTCAAGGAGGACGCGATAACTGAAGGCGGGCGAGGCATCGCCGGGGCGGCAGGTATCATCGCCCTGGGCAACGTGGCCAGCCGTGTCCTGGGCCTGGTGCGGGTGACGGTCATCGCCGACCTCTTTGGAGCCACGGGGCTGGTCAGCGCCTATCAGATAGCCACCACCGTGCCTACCATGATCTACGACCTGCTCATCGGGGGTATGCTCAGCTCAGCTCTGGTGCCGGTCTTCAGCGAATACGCCGCCGCCAGGACGAAGGAGGAACTGTGGCGCATTGTCAGCGTGGTGCTCAGCCTGACAACAGTGGCCTTGGGCCTTTTCGTCGTCGTCCTGGAACTGCTGGCCCCTCAGGTAGCCTGGTTGCTGGGTGGGGGCTTGGGGGCCGAGTTACAGACTGTGGCCACCGCCTCGATCCGCATCGTCGTGCCCGCCGTCCTCCTTCTGGGCCTGTCTGGCGTCGTCATGGGATTGCTCTACACCTTGAAGCGTTTCACTTACCCGGCCTTCGGAGCGGCTGTCTTCAATCTCGGTATCATCGTCGGGGCTCTTCTCCTGAACAGACCCCTGGGGATTTATAGCCTGGTGATAGGCACATTGTTAGGAGCTGGGCTGCAACTGATCATTCAATTGCCCGGCCTGCGCGACACGCGCCTGTCCTTCTCCCTTGACCTCTCCCACCCCGGCCTGCGTCGTATCGCCCTGCTGTACACGCCCATCGTCCTGGGGCTGATTATCAGCCAGATTCAGGTAGCCATTGACCGCAACCTGGCCTCCCGCACCGGGGAGCAGAGTATCGCCTGGATGCAAAATGCCACCCATTTGATTCAGTTTCCTCACGGGTTGGTGGCGGTGGCCATTTCCCTGGCTGTGTTGCCCTCCCTCTCCCAACTGAGCGCCACCGCCGACTGGACCGGTTACAGGCGCACCCTGGCTATGGGGCTGCGTATGGTGGTGGTGCTCATCTTCCCGGCCACGGTCGGCCTTTTCATTCTGGCCAAGCCGATCATTGCCCTCATCTTTGAGCACGGCGCTTTCACCGCTTACGATACGGCCTGGACAGCCCTTGCCCTGCGCTGTTACCTGCTAGGGCTCGTCTTCGCCGCTGTGGATTGGCCCCTCAACTATGCCTTTTACGCTCGTCAGGACACCTTGACGCCAGCCTCGGTCGGTGTTCTGAGCGTCTTTGTCTACCTGATAGTGGCTCTGTCCCTGATGAAACCTTTGGGCATGATTGGCTTGGTGCTGGCCGACTCGGCCAAGCACACCGCCCACGCTCTGACCATGTTGATTTTGCTTCACAGGCGGGTGGGCAGTTTACGAGGCCACGCGGTGGGAGCCACTACCTTCAAAGCGGTTCTGGCCTCGGCCGTCATGGGGGCCTTGACTTATTGGACGATGGTCTGGTTGCAAGGGGTAGTGGATGTGGGCAGATTGTGGGGTGAGTTGGTCGTCGTCGGCGGGGCGGGTCTGGCAGGATTGATAGTCTATGGGATACTGGTCACACTGATGGGCGTGGAAGAGGTAAAAGTGATCCGGGAGATGGTCAGAACGCGGCTTCTGGGTAGCTTGACGGGAGGCGAAGGGTAGAGTATAATGTTATGGAAAGCTTCATTTGGAACACACGCCACTTCGTCGGAAAGTCAGAGTTGCTGGCGCTCACCCCGGTCGAGTGGTTGGAACGGTTTGCTGAAGAGTAGGGAGAACTGATGCCCGATCGGCGCTGTGTTGACGACCTGACAATCGAAGAACTGGAACAGGTCCTGTTGATCAAGCGGCGGCAGGCCCGCCAGCGACGCCTGCGCCGTTACGCTGCTCTCGGCTGGCTGTCCGAAGAGGCTCCTATCTTCTCCGAGGAATCCGAAAGACAGGAGGCGAGGGAAGACCTCGCTCATTCTCGATCGTCGTCTCCCGTCCAGCGACCATCGCGGGCAGAGAGCGAAGCAGCCCGGTTCCGTTCCATCGAGATGGAACCCCTCAGTGATCAGCCTGGGAAATCGGGAAGGGCAGGCCCCCCTGAGCAGAAGCAGAGACGTTGGAGTTTGGCCAGGTTGCGCGACAGCGCGTTGCTGATCCTTGAGGGCGCTGCTCTGATAGGATTGGTGGTGGTCCTCGTTGGTTCGTTGGCCAATCTGCGTTTCCTCAATGAAGAAGTGGCCCAGGCCAGGGAGGGCGACCCGTCTCCGACACCCACCTCCTTAATTCAGTTAACTGTCCTGCCAGGGAGCAGCTCCCCCCCCAGCCAGGTTTCCAACATCCCGGCTCCCTATCGTGACCTGGTGCAGCCCCTGGCTCCTGTCCCTATACCCACTCCGGGCCCACAAGCGGCTACACGGATTGTCATCCCGATTATTGACGTTGATGCGCCAGTGGTAGAAGGGGACGACTGGGAGCAGTTGAAGAAGGGTGTAGGACACCACGTCAACTCGGCCAACCCGGGCGAGAGGGGAAATTGTGTCCTCTCCGGCCACAATGACGTCTTTGGAGAGGTCTTCAGGCGTTTGGAAGATCTGGAACTGGATGACGAAGTCATTGTCTACACCGGCGTTCAGCCCTACCGCTATGTGGTCAAAGCCAAGCGTATCGTCGAGCCAACCGGCGTTAGCGTGATGTATCCCACCACTAAACCGGTCTTGACTCTGATCACCTGTCATCCCTATATGGTTGATACCCAACGGCTGGTGGTGGTTGCAGAATTGATTGAGTAAGATAACTTTAAGGAGAAAAAGAGTATGGCCAAGAAATCCCGTCGGGCGCGTAAGAAAGCACGCGCCACCAGACCAACACCTCCCGCCAGGAAAACTCTGGTGCCCCAGCCTTCTCCGGCGATAGCCAAGAAGCCTCCGCGCCCCGAGAAAATGACTAAGAAGACCGTAGACTTTGCGACCGAGTACCGCTACGTCTACACCGACCTGAAGCGGATCGCCATTGCAGCCGCGGCGATGCTGGCTGTGCTGATCATCCTGTCTTTCGTGATCAGGTAGCGAACCATCCTCGATTGGGGCCAAGAAACCTGGTTTTTCCTGCAAGAGGAACCCCCTTTAGCCCCTGAAATGCATCTGCAGCCGTAACTGCTCAGGGCATGTCTGAAAAGTGGTCGGCTCACTCTCGGGATAGCTCTGAACGATGTCATTGCTTCGCTCCCTTCGGTCGCTCGCAATGACAGGGTGAGTAGTTACTAGAGTTACCACTAAAGAGAGGACCCGATGCTCAAGCGAAACGCGACCCAACGACACCTACTCCTGCTGGCGGTCCTGGGCCTGGGGCTGGCGCTGGTCTTATGGCGTGGGCCCTCCCAACCTGTGGCTCACGCCGATGGCGTACCCAGTCCAGAACGAAGTGACGGACAGGTCAGCCTGTTCGGGCGGGTGATTGACCCCCAGGGGGAACCGGTGCGGGGCGCGAAAGTAAGCCTGGTGCTCAACGGGACTCCGGTCGGTGACAGTGTGGAAAACGAACACGCGTCTCCCCTGGCCGAAAGCCAGCCCAATGGAGCCTTTGTGGTGGATTTGCCGGCCGGGGAGGTGGGTGCCATCGAGACCCTGGTGCTGGAGATCTCCCGCCCCCATTTCAAATCGTTGGAGTGGGAGGCTGAGGACGATGAAATAGCCCGCCTCAACCGGGGCCAGTCGCTGCGGCTGCCCGATCTGGAGATGCCCCGGCGCGTGACGGCCGGCTTTTGGGTGGCGACGCTCACCTTTGTCGCCATTCTGGTCATCATCGCCCTGGAAAAGCTGCACAACACCATGGCCGCCCTGCTGGGGGTGGCTATAGTCCTGGGCACGACTTTCGTCGGTGGGGCGATCAATCCCGACCTGTTCATCTTTGACTTTGAGCGGGCGCTGGAATACGTCAACTTTGACGTGATCTTTTTGGTGACAGGCATGATGATCGTCGTCGGTGTCATTGAGGAGACTGGCATCTTCCAGTGGATGGCCTACCAGGCCTACCGGCTCTCCCGTGGCCGACTCTGGCTGCTGGTGGTGATCCTGATGCTCCTGACCTCGGTGGCCTCGGCGCTGCTGGACAACGTGACGACGATGCTGCTGGTGGCCCCCATCACTCTCCAGATCGCCCTGACGCTGGGGGTTGACCCTCTCTCGCTGCTGGTGCCGGAGATGCTGGCCTCCAACGTGGGCGGCATCAGCACCCTCATCGGCACGCCGAACAACATCCTCATCGGCTCCTACGCCGGCATCACCTTCAACGACTTCCTGCGCAACCTCACCCCAGGGGTTCTCCTGGCCCAGGTTGTGCTTACCCTCTACGTCATCCTGACCTACCGGAAGGAGCACCGGGCCGCCAGCAAGGCAGCCTCTCCAGCCCTGCTCGCCCGGTTGAAGGAGAACGCCCGCATTACCCAGCCGGACAAACTGCGCAAAGCGGGCGCGATCTTCCTGGGAGTGCTGGCCCTCTTCATCCTGGGCGAGCAAGTCCACCTGGCGCCGGCGGTCACGGCGATTCTGGGTGCAGTGGCCATGCTGCTGGCAGTCCGCGCCGATATCGAGGAGATACTGCGGGTGGTGGACTGGACCACGCTGATGTTCTTCATCGCCCTCTTCATAGTGGTGGGGGCGATCCAGGAGGTGGGGCTGATCAGTTACATGGCCGCCGGAATCCACCGCCTTGTAAACGGGAACCTTGTTGCGGCAACGCTGGTCACGGTCTGGGCCACCGGTCTTCTCTGCATTTTTATCCCTACCATTCCCCTCACCGCCGCCCTGCTGCCGGTGGTGAGCTTTCTGGCCCGCACCCTGCCAGGGGCTGGCAATAAAGTGCTCTTTTATAGCCTGTCCGTCGGCTCGGCGCTGGGGGCAAACACTTCCCTCATCGGCGCAACCAACAACATGGTGACCGCCAGTATCGCCGAGCGAGCCGGATATCCAATCACCTACCGGGGGTTCCTGAAAGTGGGCTTCCCGGCGGCGGTGCTTACCCTGATCGTGGGGACCCTGTGGATCCTCATCCGCTTCTAGGAGGTGCTCAATGGGGACAATTCTGTGTGCGACGCGAGGTGGTGAGACCAGTTACCGCACCCAGGACATAGCCATCGCTTTGGCTCAGGAACGAGGCGACGAGCTATTGTTCCTTTACGTGGTGGACATTGGATTCCTGGACAAGACGGAACGCACTGTCCGTCCCGACGTGGTGACGACCGAGATGGAAAAGATGGGCGAGTTTCTGCTGGCCATGGCCCAGGAGCGGGCCCAAAAGCAGGGCGTGGAGGCCAGTTACGTCCTGCGCCACGGTGACCTGCGCCGCGAACTGCAAGCGGCCGCCCGCGAGGAGGCAGTTGACCTGGTGGTGCTGGGCCAGCCGGCCGGCGCAGAGAGCGCCTTTGTGCCGGCCGACCTGGAGGCTTTTGCGGCCGAGATTGAGGCCGAGACGGGAGTTGAAGCCCGTATTATTTGACGGGAGTACGTATGCTTGAGACCTGGGGTAAAGAGGCCTGGGCGTCGGACGGCGTCATCGAAGGGTAAGCGTAAAGCTATCAAGGTAGACGTCGTGAACAATTCATCGGAGACGGTTCTCTATGGAGTTTCTGGAAATCGAAACCCTGATCATTGTGCTGGTCCTGGTGGCGACATTGGTGGCCATCGCCGTGCGCCGGATACGTTTGCCCTACACCGTCGCCCTGGTGTTGGTAGGACTATTCATTACCATCTGGCATCCGTTAGCCGTTGAGCTAACGCCCGAACTCATTTTGTCTCTCTTTGTGCCCCCCTTGATCTTTGAAGCTGCCTTTCATCTGGATTTCAGGCTGTTGCGCGACAACTTGATGCCCATACTTGTGCTGGCCGTGCCAGGTGTCCTCTTGACCACGCTACTTGTGGGAGGCATGGTGGCTGTGGGCACAGGGCTGCCATTGGCCACGGCGGCTGTCTTTGGCGCGCTGATCGCCGCCACCGACCCCGTAGCGGTGGTTGCTCTTTTCCGAGCGTTGGGCGTGCCGAGCCGGTTGGCCGTGGCTGTGGAGGGCGAGAGTTTGTTCAACGATGGCACGGCCATTGTCGTCTTCAAGATCGCGCTGGCAGCGGCGCTATCTGGCGTCTTTGAGCCTATGGCTGGCTTGTTCGATTTTCTGCGCATAGCCCTGGGCGGAATGGCTGTTGGCCTGGCGCTGGGTTGGCTGGCCGCCCAACTCATTGCGCGTATTGACGATTCGCTCATCGAAACTACGCTGACCACGCTTTTGGCTTATGGTGCGTACGTGGTGGCCGAGCAGTTTCACGTCAGCGGCGTGTTGGCAGTGGTGGCGGCTGGACTGCTCTGTGGCAATGTGGGCACAGCGGGAATGTCACCGACCACCAAGATCATGCTCTTTAACTTTTGGGAATACCTGGCCTTCCTCGCCAACTCGCTCATTTTCCTGCTCATCGGCCTGGATGTGGATCTGCCGCAATTATGGGCTAACCTGGGAGCGATTGTGGTGGCGGTGCTGGCGGTGTTGATCAGCCGGGGTGTCGTGGTGTATGGCCTGCCGTGGCTGATCCACGGGATCAAAGGCCGCCCTCATATCCCTTTGAGATGGCGGCACGTCCTGTTCTGGGGTGGGCTGCGTGGGGCCATCAGCCTGGCTCTGGCCCTCAGTCTGCCTGTTGCCTTGCCTGAGCGCAGGATGTTGGAGGCTATGACCTTTGGCGTGGTGTTGTTCACTCTGCTGGGACAGGGAACCACGATCCCTTCTCTCTTGAAACGGTTGGGGTTGATCGAACGCCCTCAATACCAGGTCGCGCGAGAGAGATGGCTGGGACGGCTGTTGGCAGCCCAGGCCGGTCTGCGGCGGCTGAAAGACTTGCGCCGCGAAGGGTTGCTACTGGAGGAAATGTGGACCGGGTTGCGCAACTACTATCTTCAAACCCAGGGGCAAATGGTAGAAGAGATGAAACAGTTGTTTCTCGAGCACGCTGAGTTGGAGCAAGAGATCTTGCTGCAAGCCCGACGGGGAGCGCTGCAAGCAGAACGCAGCACGCTGGGCGATGCGCTGCGGCGAGGTTTGCTATCGGACGATGTGTATGAAGACCTGAGATCGGACGTGGATCACCGCCTGGAAGCGATAACCCTGATCTGGGAGGCTAGCCAGGGTAGCCAGACGTCTCAGGAGGGAGAATAAAAGGTGCGGCCTATTGTGTGCGCCATGCGCGGCGGCGAGGCCAGCCGCCGCACCCAGGAACGGGCTATCGCATTGGCGAAGGAACAGAAATCAGAACTGATCTTCCTGTACATTGCGGACCCCAGTTTCGTCGGGCCGGTGAGCGAGGCGCTGGCAGTGGCGCTGACCGACGAACTGACGTGGCTCGGGAGATCTTTGTTGTGGATCGCTCAGGCGCGGGCCCAGAAGCAGGGTCTGGAAGCCCAGATGGTTGTCCGCCACGGGGCAGTGTGGCCGACCCTTGAGGATTATTTACGCCAGGTAAACGCCAGCACGCTGGTCATTGGCTCACCGCGAACGGGGGCACCGCACACTTTTATTCCAGAGGAAATCCAGCGCCTTGCCCAAGCCGTGCGCCAGGCCACGGGCGCTGAGGTGGTGGTAGTGAAGTGATTGTTCTGTCAGGTGGGTATGGCACCCAGCCGGGGGTCGTATGATAGGTAGACGTTATCAAAAAGGGGGTTTGCGATGAGCCGCAAAGCGACGCTGGTAATAATCGCGGGGCTGATTTTGCTGGCCTTCACCGCGTGGCCCGCCAGGGCAAATGGAGGCGAGGTCACACTGACTCTGATCGGGCAGGTGGTTAACACTGGGGGAGAACCCATCCCCGAAACAGCGGTACGAGTTCTCCTGGGTAACCAGGAGTGCCCGATCATGGTTGAAGGTCAGCTTGTTGACGCGGTCCACACGGGCGACGATGGCCTCTTCGTCGCCGACGTGGTCCTGTCAGCCACGCAGATGACAGAGATCAAAGCGGGCCAGGCCCAATTGGTCGTTGAGGCCACCAAAGCGGGTTACCGCCAGACGCAAGCGGTCATCGCCCCGAACGACCTGCACTGGGAGGGCGCTCAGGCTTTCGCCCGTTTACCCGGCATCGCTTTGCCCAACCTGTTTAACGCCGCTTTCTACATTGCCACGACCACCTTTCTGGTCGTGTTCGCCCTGATCGCCTTCCACGTCCTGCACGATACCCTGGCCGCCTTTCTGGGAGCGACGGTGATGCTGGGCGTCTCCCACACGATCGGCACCTTCAACTCCGACTTCCGGATCCTGAGCTTTGAGCGAGCCGTCGAGTTCATTGACTTTGACGTCATCTTCCTGATCATGACCTTGATGATTACGGTGGCCGTCATCGGGCGCACGGGTGTATTTCGATGGCTGGCTCTGGCCGCCTACCGTGCCGCCCGCGGCAACGCCTGGCGGCTGGCGGTCATTCTCATGGCGGCCACGGCGGTGATGTCCGCCTTTCTGAACAACGTTACCATCATGCTCCTGATGGCGCCCGTCACCATCGAGATCGCCCTGATGCTGGAAATCAACCCCGCCGCACTGATCATTCCCGAGGCGTTGGCGGCTGAAGTCGGCGGCACCGCCACGCTGATCGGCGACCCACCTAACACGGTCATCGGTTCTTTCGCTCACCTGGGGTTCAATGAGTTTCTGATTCACATGGGGCCCATGGCTCTGATCGGCACCATCACATTGATCGCCGTCATTTATGTAATCTACCGGCGAGAGTATGCAGCGGCCCGCAAAGAGCCTTCCCCAGCACTCCTGGCGCGCCTGGAGAAAGACGCGCAGATCACCGACCTGCTGACGCTGAAACGCAGCCTGCTGGTTTTGGGCGCGATGGTGGCACTGTTCTTCACCAGCGAACAACTGGGAATGCCCCCCAGCGTTGTAGGCCTCATCGGTGCTACTGCCCTCCTGGTGTGGGTGCGACCCAACGTGGAGCAAATGTTGGGCGAGGTGGACTGGACGACGTTGGTGTTCTTCATGAGCCTGTTCATGATGGTGGGAGGCGTCCAGGAGGTGGGGCTGATTCAATGGATCGCTGACCTCATCGCCGGCGCCGCTGGCACTAACCTTTTTGTGGCCTCGGAAGCGGTCATCTGGCTGTCTGCTGTGGCCTCGGCCATCGTCAACAACATCCCCTTTACCACTGGCGCCCTGCCCATCGCCGCCTTCCTGACGCGGACGATCCCGGGCGCCGGCAACAATGTGCTCTACTGGAGCCTGTCCCTGGGGGCCAATATGGGGGGAAACGCCACCTACATTGGGTCTGCCCCTAACGTCGTGGCCGTCGGCACCCTGGATCGAGCTGGCTATCGCGTGACCTTTGTGGATTGGCTCAGGGTCGGCATCCCGGTCACCTTTGCCACTGTGCTTGTGCCGACGATCTGGTTGTGGATCCGCTATTTCTGGCTCAAATTCTGAGCCTTTCGACAAGCTCAGGACCTTAGCCCTTCGACAAGCTCAGGACCTTAGCCCTACAAGGAGGCGGCAGACATGGGTAAAATCTTGTGCGCCACGCGCGGTGGCGAAGCCAGCTATCGCACCCAGAAAAAGGCCATCGAGCTGGCCTTGCAGCGGGGTGACGAACTGGTCTTCCTGTACGTCGTCAACATAGAGTTTCTGAACAAGACGGCGGCGCCCATTGTGGTTGACGTGGCCACGGAAATCGAGCACATGGGTGAGTTCCTGTTAGCCATGGCCCAGGAGCGGGCTCGCGAAGCAGGCGTGGAGGCCAACCTGGTCACCCGCAAGGGCGATGTGCGCGAACAGATCAAGGCCGCAGCGGTGGAAGAGGGCGTTGACCTGGTTGTCCTGGGCCGGCCGGCCAACGAGGCCAGCCTGTTCAAGCCTGAGGCTCTGCGGGCCTTTGCGGCTGAGATTGAGGAAGAGACCGGCATTCCGGCGGTTATCCTGGAAACGTGATGCCGACCAAATTCATATCAGTTGTAGGGCAATTTGGCAAATTGCCCCCGGGACAAGTTGCCAACTTGTCCTACAACCCATTTGAAATGCATCCGATCATATTTAGCTAGCGGAGGAGTGGCATGATCGTCTATCTCAACGGCCAGTACATCCCTCGCCAGCGAGCCTCTATTGACGTGGATGACCGGGGCTTCCTTTTCGCCGACGGCATCTACGAAGTGGTCCACAGCTACGAGGGCCATCTATTCCAGATGGACGCGCATCTGCAGCGCATGGAGCATGGCCTGTGCTCTCTGTATATCGCCATAGACGATGTGCAGGGGATTCGAGAGGTGGCAGAGCGGCTGATCGTGGAAAACAGTCTCACCAGCGGCGAGGCGACTGTGTACGTCCAAATCACGCGCGGCTCGGCACCCCGTACCCACGGCTTTCCGCCGGCCGGCACGCCACCAACTGTCTACGCGGCGGCCAAACAGTACATACCCCAGCGAGACCGGGCAAAGGAGGGGATCGCAGCCATTCTGGTTCCCGATACACGCTGGGCGCGTTGTGATATCAAAAGCGTGGCTCTTTTGCCCAACGTGCTGGCGCGCCAGCGGGCCATTGAGGCCGGAGTGGCCGATGCGGTCTTTGTGCGTGACGGTGTGGTGCTGGAGGGGACGTCTAGCAACTTTTTCGGGGTCTTTAACGGCGAGGTGGTCACAGCGCCAAAGACCAACTACATCCTGCCGGGGATCACGCGCGACGTGGTGATCGGACTCTGTTCCGAAATCGGTGTGCCGGTCCACGAGACACCGATCCTCGAGCATCAGCTTGGCGAGGCCGAGGAGTTGTTCCTTGCCAGCACCATTGTGGAGATCAGGCCCATTGTCCGGCTGAACGATCATCCTGTGGGCACTGGCACCCCTGGCCCTGTGACGCGCCGGATCCAACGAGCCTTCCGTGACCTTGTCTCGGATCTCAAAAGTAGCACATCTGTCTAACGTGGCAGTTCTAAAGTCCCAGGGTAACTACTCACCCTGTCATTGCGAGGAACGAAGTGACGAAGCAATCTCATTGTC
>SOHZ01000284.1 GCA_004377365.1 Anaerolineales bacterium
GAGGGGCCTTTTTCAGCTTCAGGCGGCGAATTCCATTCGGCGGTCTTGGCGCCGGCCTAAGCCAAGCCAGCGATTGGAAATCCCTGGCTGAAACTGAGAAGTGCCCTCCGGCACTAGATCAAGGCCCTGAGGGGCCTTTTTCAGCTTCAGGCGGCGAATTCCATTCGGCGGTCTTGGCGCCGGTCTAAGCCAAGCCAGCGATTGGAAATCCCTGGCTGAAGTTGATTAGCGCCCTCAGGCGCTAATGCCAAGGCCCTGAGGGGCCTTCTCAGCTTCAGGCGGCGAATTCCATTCGACGGCCTTGGCGTGTTGCCGTCAGCACCTGGTCCAGGCGGCGGCGGGCATCGGGCGTGCAAGGCACAGTTTCCAACAGGCGGTGGCGGACAAGGCCGCGTTCCAATGCATCGCGTGCGGCCTTGTTGAGGTGTTCCTGGCTCAGGGGGCTATCAGCCACGTCGAGTAGAGTGCGCAGGGGAGTGGTCACCCGGTAGCCGGTTCGGGACTCGACATCCTCGGGGACTAGGGTGGCTTTGTGGAGCACACAGCCGGGCGGCACCTTCTTGCGAAATCCCGGTGGCACAGTCAGGTGAACCCGCGCGGGCATTACATCACCCAGCTCGTGAACTGTCAGCGCTGTGTCGTGGGAGACAACCGCCTGGGGCACGCCTTTCTGATTGCGACTCCACAGCGACCACCGAATCAGGTCCTCGCGCTCACCTGGGGGGAAATCGCGCAGCCGGAAGAGGCCGCGATCAATCTTTAGCCAATTGCCGCGTGAAACGTGGAAGTGTTGCTGGCTGTAGGCGTATCCAGCTTGCCTTGCCTGGGCTGCCGTAAAGTAGCCTCCCTGAGCAGCGGCGATATAATAGAGCATCCGCGCATTGCCTTGTGGATCTCGTCGCATCTACAAAATCCTTATATTTAATATAAGTATTTTACACCAAGGCTAGCAGGATGTCAAGTTTGTGGGATGCTACAGTAGTACATGTTTGGGCTCGTCTATCACGCAGCATAGATGAGGTTTTGTAACTGACGAGTGGCATCCTTCAGCCTGTTCACTCCACCGAAAAGCCCAGCAATCTCGATCACTGTTCCCCGCACTGGCACATCCGTGAGTTCCAGAATGCGCAGATCGGTCAGTTGAGACTCGCCATAGTCGGTGTACTTGTCCAGCAGATAGTCCAGCACTTGGCGGGCCTGGGGGCCATGCTGTTCCAGGAAATCTCTGTACTCGCGGCGCACCGCTTCGGCTCGCTCGCGGCGGGAGCGCAAGGGCGCGTTAAAGGCCACGTGGATCAGCAAGTCGAACGGGTCGGCGTCGGGCTGGCCGGTCGCCTCGGCCAATTGCTCGAAGGAGATGCCCCGGCTTTCTAGCTCAGAGATCACCTCGGCCCGCCGTTCGGGGTCGCGCCAGGCGGATCGAATCTTGCCCGCGTCGCCGTAGAGGGTGCGCACCTGCTCACGGGTATAGTCGTCGAATCGCCGCACGCGGAGTTGCTGCCCCTGCGGGTCCAGCTCTTGCACCATCTCGTGGATAATGCGTACCTGTACGCCGTTCACGTAATACTTGCGTAGCTCTCCCTCGCTGTCGTCGCTGATAATCGGCCCAATCTCCTCCTCAGGCTGTTTTGCTGCTTCCACAGCTTCACCCGTTTCCGTGCTGCTGGTGACCTCGCCTTGTTCGTTGATCACCTCCTCGGCTGTCAACTCAGGAATACCATCAAAATCGGGATCGTAGAAGAGGCGCGTGGCCCCCACATAGTCGAGGATGGTGAACCAGAACTTGTCCTCGTCTACGAACAAACGGGTGCCGCGGCCGATGATCTGCTTGAACTCTACGATAGAGTTGATGGGCTTGAAGAGGACAATATTGCGACAGGTAGGCACGTCCACGCCCGTAGATAGCAGCTTGGAGGTGGTGACAATGACGGGGAACTGTTGCTCCGGGTCCTGAAACTTGCTCAAGTGCCCGAGGCCAATCTTGCCCTCCTCAGAGACGATCCGAGCCACGTAGTGGGGATGCTTTCGGGCAAGGTCGGTGTTGCAATTGTTGAGCGCCTTGCGCATATCATCGGCGTGTTCTTGGTCCACGCAAAAGACGATGGTCTTGGCATGGCGATCCGTCTTGATCAGATAGTCGGTCAGGTGTCGGGCGACCGCCTCCGTGCGGCCCAGCAACGACACGATCCGCTCAAAGTCCTTGGTCTCGTACAGGCCATCGGGCACCTCCCGCCCGAAGCGGTCCAGCAGGCCGGGGTCCGGCTGCCAGCCGACGGCATCTATGTCGGTAACGATGCGCCGCACCCGGTAGGGAGCCAGAAAGCCGTCTTCGATACCCTGGGCCAGGCTGTAAACGTAGATAGGATCGCCGAAGTAGCGGTAGGTATCCACGTTGTCGTTGCGTTGGGGGGTGGCGGTCATCCCTGTCTGGGTAGCGGGATGGAAGTATTCAAGGATCTGCCGCCAGTTGCTCTCCTCGCGGGCGCTGCCCCGGTGACACTCGTCCACGAAGATCTGGTCGAAGAAGTCAGGAGGGTAGCGTCTGTAGAGACCCGGCTGTCCCTCGCGGTCGGCAATGGCCTGATAGATGGCAAAGTAGACTTCCCGGCTTTTGATCGGTCGGCGCTGGATCTTGTGGAGGGCCTCACCGAAAGGGATAAAGGTGCGGTCTTTGGCCTGATCTACCAGGATGTTGCGGTCGGCCAGGTATAGGATGCGGCGCTTGCGTTTGGTTTTCCACAGCTTCCACACGATCTGCATGGCGACGAGGGTCTTGCCCGTGCCGGTGGCCATCGTAATCAGGATCCGCTTCCGGCCCTGGATGATGGCCTGCACCGCTCGGTTGATGGCGATCTCCTGGTAGTAGCGGGGACGTTTAACTGTACCGTCGGGGTTGCGCAGTTCGCGGTTGAAGGGGAAGAGCAGGTCATTGGCCTCGGCCTCGTCGGCCAGGCCCTGGTCGCTGCGCAGGCGTTGCCAGAGTTCCTCGGGTGGGGGAAAGGCATCCAATGAGGTCTGCTTGCCGGTAGTAAAGTCGTGTTCCTCGATGCCGCGTCCGTTGGTGGCGTAAGCAAACTTGAGGTCCAGGATTTCGGCGTACTCCATCGCCTGCTGCATGCCGTCGCCCGGCTTCTTGTAGGCGGCCTTGGCTTCCACCACGGCGATCCAAAAGTCAGGGCGGTAACGAAGCAAATAGTCCGCCCGCTTGCCAATCTTGCGAACATGGCCTTTACCCACAGGTACGATCCGACCATCGGTGAAGTACTTTTGTTCGCTGATCTGATCGTCGGTCCAGCCAGCATCATAGAGTTTGGGCAACACGTATTTTCGACAAGTATCGGCTTCGGTTATCACCGGGTATCTCCTTACCTGCGTTTCAGCCTCAGCCTCGAAATCCCAGTTATTGCCTTTTGCCCTGACCTTTGGGGCGGTAGAGGGCGTAGTCGCTGACCCCCGTCGGCAGTTCGACGTTGCCCACGTCCCAGCCTGCTTTTTTCAAGGCAGGGTCTATGAGTTCTTTTCTGGTCTTTGCTTCGGTTGGAGTAGACACGTTCTATGCTCCTGGCCTGCGCGTCAACCTGATTTGTTCCAGGAGTATGTCTAGAAAGCCTGGATCGTATGTTTCCGCGACATGATTCACATTCCAAAGCCCCGAACGCTGTACGTAATCATTGGTTGCCCAGTGGCCCAGCCAGGTATCACTCGGTGGGTCAATCGGCGTGTCTTGGAAACAGTAGTTGCTGAGCAGGGCGATGGCATTGCGCTCGATATA
>SOHZ01000336.1 GCA_004377365.1 Anaerolineales bacterium
GGGCTTCGGCTCACTCCTCAGAATGACAAGTTATCAAAATCAGTGTGGCCGAGTACTAGTCCACAATCCATTCAGCGTTGGCATCACCTCCTCCCATGCTCAGAGCACTTGCTGAGCGAAAACATCACTCAGACCGGCTTCCTTCACCCGTTCTCGGATAGCATTCACGTCGGTGGTGTAGAGCCCCAGTTCTTTCATCTGCTCAAAGTAGACTGACCCGGAGAAAGTGTATTTTTGCATCAGCCCTTCTTCCGTCTGCATTTGTTCTCGTACATAAGCGATGGCATCGCCCACGGCCAGGCTGAGGGGCAGCTCCAGCAGCGGCTTGCTCATCACATAGCGCACAGCGTTGTGTCCGGCCAGGGTGCCGGTGGTAATGGCTTCGGTGTGGCCGACCAGTAACCCCGCCTTCTCCCCACAGCAGAACAAGTTATCCATTCCCTCGACCTTGAGAAAGTCGTCCCGGGGCGACATGGCTAGGTAGCGGATAGAGTTGCCCATGCCCCCGGCGTAGGGATCCTCGTAGCGGGCGTTCTCCAGGCCGGGAATGCTGCGCAGGTCGGCCAGGGGGTAGAAGGGGCTCATCAATTTGACGTGGCCCGTGTCCAATAGCACCACGTTGTCGGCAAATTCTTTCAGGGCGTACTGCTGGCAACTTTTGATGCCCAACAGCTTGCTCTTCTGCTCAGCCAACTCCTTGGGCACGGGTACCACCGCTACGCCGGTACGCTCCAGCTCGGCCACCAGACCGGGGTCGAGGGAATCTTTGTTGATCTTACACGAGCCGCTCATAGCGCCGTAGCCTCCATCGGGCCGGCGCCCCATCATCTCTTTCACCCCGGCCAACCCGGCGATGCTCACCCGCCCGCCGAAGGAGGGGCAACGCAGGATGCACATGGCGCAGCCATTGCCGTACTTGCGGCAGTTGCCCTGCGGCCCCAGGGTACCGGTGGCGTCCACAAAGACGTCGCCCTCAATGAGTTGCCCTGTTTCCAACTGCACCGCCTCGATCTTCTGGCCGGTCATCTTTATCTTCCGAGCCCGGCTTACGGTCCACACCTCGACACCCTTCTCGGCCAGATAGCGGGCTACTGTCGGTTCCATCAGGGCCACGTCATACAGGCTGGCATGCTTGTGGCCGGGGAACTCGATGTTCACGTGGCGGGATGTTTTATCAGTCAATTGAAACAGGTCACCGCCGCCCAGTGCGATCATCTCTTCGGCTGCGGTGAAGCGGCCGTTATTGCGCATGATGCCGCCCACCAGCCCGGTGCCTAGCAGACAGTCGGTCTTTTCCAGCAGAACCACCTCCGCACCAGCCTTCTTTGCCGACAGGGCCGCCGCGCATCCAGCCCACCCGCCACCGACAACCACTACTTTGGCCATTGTACTTCCTCCAGATTATTCTCCACTCTCGGCTATCATTCTTCGCCATTTCTCCACCGGCGGCAACTCGGTTACCTCTGATTCGGTGATGATGTCAATAAAGGTCGGCTGCTTGCCGGCGAGGGCCTCGCGGATGGCCTCTCCGACATCCTGGGGATGTTCCACTCTAAGTCCCTGCAATCCGAAACCACGGGCAATGGCCGCGTGATCAGTGTCAGAGGAGAAATCAACGCCATGGTAGCGACCCTCTTGGTATAGCATCTGAGCGGCCTTGATCCAGCCGAAGCAGCCATTGTTGAATTGTATGATGGTTACCGGCAGCCCCAACCGGCCTAGAGTCTCCAACTCGTTGGATGACATCCCAAAGCTGCCGTCCCCCATCAAGCCCACCACCGTAGATTGAGGGGCGGCCAGCTTGGCCCCCAGCACGGCCGGGATGGCGTAGCCCAGGCCACCGTACCCGCGGGGGATGATCACCCGCCGCCCGGCCTGAGAGCGGAGGTAAGCGGCGGTGAAAGGGGTGGGCGTGCCGGCATCAGCGATGATGATGCTATCGGCGGGCAAGGCCTCGGCCAGTTCCTTGATCACCCGCTGGGGCTTGATAGGGATGCTTTCCATCTTGGCTTTCTCATCGAATTCTGCCCACCAGGCAGATACTTGATTGGCTATCCTCTCCAACGGAGCCCACTTGGGGCGCGCTGAACTTTCCAGCTCTTCCTGTACGGCCTGCAACAGGTCAGCCACAGCCAGTTTAGCGTCTCCTGCCAAACCGACAGCAGTGAGGTAGTTGTTGCCGATTTCGATGGGATCAACGTCTATGTGAAGGATGGTCTTATCTGTGGAGAGGGGAGGGAGAGTCCAATTTACGGTGGTCACTGAATCGGTCTTGCAACCGATGTAAAGGATGAGGTCTGCGGATTCAAGGACGGCGTTGCCGTAGGTACGACTACCATTGCTGCCTACCACACCCAGGCTGAGGGGGTGAGCTTCAGAGATGCTACCTTTGCCTGTGATGGAGGTGCCAACAGGGATATCGAGAGCTTCAGCCAGAGCTGTTATCTCCGGCCAGGCCTGAGAGGTCACAGCTCCGCCACCAGCGACAATGACCGGGCTTTCCGCCTGGAGCAGCAGTTCCGCTGCCTTCTGCACTGCCGCTGGGTCGGGTCGGGTGCGGTAGGAGGGATAAGTATGGCACGCTTCCTCGGCGTGCAGCAGGGGAGCTTCTACCTCTTCGTCCAAGATGTCCATAGGCAGAGTGATCTGGACGGCGCCGGGACGACCGCTGGTGGCCACGCGGAAGGCCTTACGCATGATGTCAGGAACCCTATCCGCTTGCTTCACTACAGTGCACCATTTAGTAATGGGGGCGAAGAGGGCCTGCTGGTCCAGAGCCGTCAAGACGTTCCTCCCCTCTCCGGAGAGGGGGGTATCTGTAGTCAAGGCGATCAGAGGGATAGAGGAAGCATTGGCCTCAGCCACTCCGGGAGCCAGGTAGGTGGCCCCGGCACCGCTGGGTCCCTCACATACCCCCGGGCGAAAGCTGACGCGGGCGTAAGCATCGGCCATGAAAGAGGCCGACCTTTCATCCCGGGCCAGGACATGCTCGATTTCCCCCTTGGCCTGGCGGAAAGCCTCGTAGAGCGCCAGACCGGTATCGCCGGGCACGCCAAAGACGTGCTTGACCCCATACTGCTTTAACATCTCGACTATGGCCTGACTAGCTTTCAGACGCATCTTCGTCCTCCGACAAGTCTTGCAAGACGCTGAAGAGATGGCCCCGCGCGGCTTCTTCGGCTGCAAGGGGATCCCTTCTCTGCAGGGTTTCCAGGATTTTCCTGTGCTCTTTCAACGACTTGTTCAGGCGGCCGTTGATTTGGTCGGAGAGCAGGCGAAATCGTTGAAGGTGATCATCCAGATTACGGGTAATGGATTGTAACCATTGGTTATCAGCTTTGTTGATGATCAAGTTGTGGAACCGCTTGCCATGTTCGGAGCAGAGCGCTATATCACCTTCTGCCAGGGCAGCCTCCGCTGCAGCAATGATCTCCTCCGCCTTCTCCAACTCCTTGGCAGAGAGAAGGGGAGCGGCCAATCGGGCGGCCAGCCCCTCCAGGACGGCCCGCAGTTGGAATACCTCACGGACATCTTTCAGCGTGACTTCAGTGACGTAAGTCCCTTTGAAGAGCACCTTGGTGACGAACCCCTCTCGTTCCAGTTCCAGCAGGGCATCCCGAACAGGGGTCTTGCTGATGCCTAGTTGCTGGGCCAGATCGCTCTCTACCAAAGGATCGCCCGGTTTGAGCTTGAGGGACAGGATAGCGCTCTTGATGGCATTGTACGCTTTATCTTTTAGAGATATGGGTTCCGCAACCCTGGGTAACTGAAATGTCGGCTCCATTGCCTCTTTCCTCGCTAGCATATCGTATATCGTATATCATATATTATATTACAGATAAGAGAGCCTGTCAAGAGCTTGAAGCCACCTGGACAAAATTTTAAGGAAGCTGCATTGATTTCGGGAGCCAATTGTGGTATAGTATCGCGGGGCCCCGACCATCCACAAGGAGTTTGATAGCCATGAGTCGAGACGCTTTTTGCTCCTGCTGCGGGGGATCTCTGAAACAGCGATATGTAGAAGGGCGAGAACGCCAGGTCTGTTCCCGCTGCGGACGGATACACTACAAGAATGCCAAGCCATGCGCCTGCGCGCTGGTGATCCGAGACGGGCGCGTACTCTTAGTACGACGAGCGATTGAGCCTTTCTATGGGTACTGGGACATTCCCGGTGGATTTCTGGAAGCGGAGGAACATCCGGCTGCCGGCGTGGTACGGGAAATAGAGGAGGAGACGGGGCTGTGCATCCGGCTCACGGCCTTGCTGGGCATCTACGTTGACACCTACGGCGCTGAGGACGAATACACGCTGAATGTCCACTACCTGGCCGAGGTGGTGAGCGGCGAACCTCGTCCCGCCAGCGACGTCTCGGAACTGGCCTGGTTCGCGCCCCACGAACTGCCATTGGACCTCGCCTTCCGCAGCGACTACCAGGCGCTGGAAGACTGGCAACGGGCCATGCGAGGAGAGTTCACACCGATGGCCTTGACCTAAGAGAATCCCGTCATCAATTATGTGCTCGCCAGGGATCGCCAGATCCCGGCCTTGTGCGGCAAAATCGGTGCTTCGGACGGGGATCTGGCGATCCCCTCTGAGCAGATAACCGGTGCCGCAGTAGTGGTGCACGTTTGCCAAGGCTGACCAAAGCGGGTATAATGGGCACGTCACTAAATCGCATATTGAAGTCGCGTATCGTTGACGGGTTAGCGATGAACCATCAGCTATCAGCCGCCTGTACCGCAATGGTGGGGCAACAGTAGTAATTGAAAGGAGATCCAGCGTGAAAACCAACCGAGCCTATCTTCTCTTGATCGTTTTCGTCAGCGGCATGACCAGTCTGGCCGCGGAGCTATCGGCCTCGCGGCTTTTGGAGCCCTACTTTGGCACCTCCATCATCATCTGGGCCAACCTCATCGGCTTGGTGCTTATCTATCTGACCGTGGGCTACTATATCGGCGGCCGCTGGGCTGACCGTCACCCCTACGAAAGCGTCCTCTATCAGATCACCGCCTGGGCCGGTTTCACTATCGGGCTGGTGCCCTTTGTGGCCAAGCCCATATTGCGCTGGTCGGTGCTGGGCTTTGCCAATTACAGCCTGGGCATTCTGATGGGCTCCCTCTTCGGCGTCATTCTCCTCTTCGCTTTCCCCATCACCCTGCTGGGCTGCGTTTCGCCCTTTGCCATCCGCCTGGCCATGCGCGATGTGGATTCGGCCGGCAACATCGCCGGTTCCATCTACGCTCTATCCACCCTGGGCAGCATCGTCGGCACCTTTACCCCTGTCCTCGTCCTCATCCCCAACATCGGCACCAGGAACACTTTCTTATCTTTCTCACTGGTTCTGCTGGTCCTTTCCCTCATCGGCCTGGCGCGCGTGGGTGGCCGCAGGGCCTTGCTCTATGTCCTGATGCTGGTCATCCTCCTCGCTTTGATCTTTTTTGTTCCTGCCGGCGCCATCAAAGCCTCAGCGGGGTTGATCTATGAGACTGAATCAGCCTACAACTACATCCAGGTGCTCAGGCGCGGAGACGACATTAATCTGCACCTCAACGAGGGCATGGGTCTCCACTCGGTTTACAACCCCCACCAGGTTCTGACCTACGGGATATGGGATTTCTTCTTGATGGTCCCTTACTTCAACGATCCCCCTTACACTGCCGACCGGGTGGACAGCCTCTGTATGATTGGCTCGGCGGCCGGGACCATCCCCAAGCAGTACACAGCCGTCTACGGCCCCATCTCTATTGACGGAGCCGAGATTGACCCCCGCATCGTCGCTGTGGGACGGCAGTTCTTTGCCATGAACGAGCCCAACTTTAACGTCATCACCCAGGATGGCCGCTATTTTCTGTCTCACAGCCAGAAGAAATATGACGTGGTGGCCACCGACGCCTACCGCCCCCCTTACATCCCCTTCCACCTGACTACCAGGGAGTACTTTATTGAGATGCGCGACCATCTGACCGAGGAGGGGGTGGCTGTCATCAACGTTGGCCGCACTCATACTGATTACAGCCTGGTTGACGTGCTGGCCAGCACCATGAAGGACGTCTTTCCCAGCGTCTATATCATTGACACGCCCGATTACGGCAGCGACCTGGGCAACAGCCTGGTGGTGGGCACCGTGAAGCCGACGAGATTGTCCAGCTTTGAAGCCAACGTAGCCCTGATGGACCACCCCTTGCTGCTGGACGTAGCCCAACGGACCCTGGGTCACATCAGGGAGGTGGAAAAGTCAACCGTGGTCTTTACCGACGACAAAGCGCCGGTGGAGCAGATGGTCCATGGCCTCATCCTGCGCTACGCGCTGACGGCAGGCAGCCCTTGATGAGACTTTCCAAACGCGCAGGGGGCGATGCAAGAGAGATGACTATCGGTCAGATCGCCTCCTCTGCCAGCAACATTCGCCGCCGCTCGCGCTCCAGCGGTGCCAGGTCGCCTGCACGCCGCAGCACATACAGTTGATATACTGCTTCGGCGTCTGGGTCAGTGACACACAGCAACTCCCCACAGACCACGTCCAGCGCCAGATACGGGCTGGCCTCCGGCAAGACCACCAAGTCCACCCGGTCTACATCCAGCACATCCTCCAATGCAATCGCCAGACGCACCCGATCTTGGGCTGTAAGGCGATGGCCTCGCGCCGGCAATACCCCGATGTCTACATCGGAAGAGGGAAAAACAACAGCAACCATCTCGCCGGTCACCCGAGCGGTGATCTCGGCAGCCCGGCTGCCAAAGGCGTACAGAGCCACCAGATCATATTGCCTGGCGAGATCATATAGAGAATCTCGAGTACTTGCCGTCGGGTTCACGCTCATCCTACCATGAAGTCATTGCTGGCCAGGACCACGATCTCATCGTCTACTGTTCCAGTATACCTCGAAACGTCAACTTCGTCAACCGAAGGCGCATGGAATTCATTCATTCGGGCCGCCCTCCAGAAAGCAGATGACGCCGCTAGCTATACCTCGCGCTACTTTTTCCTGCTCGTATAGCAGGATATTCCGGTCATCAAGCATGAAGCCCATTTCAATGATTGCGCCGGGGGTTTCAGGAGCGATCTTGCGGAAAGCATGATATTGGCGCATGTGGAGTGTGATGCTATCTTCGTGACGAGCCAGGCCCGTCCACTTCTCGTACTCGTTCCATAGGCACTCCACCAGGCGGTCCTCTTCTTCGGGCACGGCGCTGTTGGTCACGCGGGCCACCTTGAAACCCGAGGCTCCCGGTATGTCACAGGAATCGGAGTGCAGGGACACCAAGGCATTAGCCTGGTACCCAAAGATAGCCTCGTCAAATTCCCCCAACAGCTCGACCTGATAGCCTTTGCGTTTCAGAAGGGCTACCACCTTCTCGGCAATGGCGAGATTGACCTCGACCTCTTGCAATCCATCAGGGCAGATGGCTCCCGAATCGAATCCGTAGTGACCAGCCACGATGCCAACCTTCGGGGGAGGCTCGCTGGTAGGAACCAAGGTGTCCGTCGGTACCGGCGACGGCAGTCCCAAGGCTGTTGTATCGTCCGGGGAATGGAAAGCTCGCCAACTCAGGTAACCGATGGTCAAAACGATAAAGATCATCGTTACCAGTAGTACTTTCTGAGCTGTCTCCAATACCTCTTTTCTAACCATTGGCTTCCGCTCCCCTGCTATTACCACCTGTGGCGCAATAGGGCCGCTGTTGCAGTACAGGCACCACTGTTGCGGTACAGGCAACAG
The DNA here is from genome assembly GCA_004377365.1 of Anaerolineales bacterium. Classification (GTDB taxonomy): domain Bacteria; phylum Chloroflexota; class Anaerolineae; order E26-bin7; family E26-bin7; genus E26-bin7. The sequence continues at coordinate 7,722 of SOHZ01000336.1, forward strand.
ATGCTGCCCATAATCATACCCCCAACCGCCGATTTAGTCAACCAGGAGAAAGCCCGTGACCAGATACTGCCTGTGTTTCGATTGCGACTTGACATTTATGACCATACAGTATATATTTGTGCTGGTAGTTTGAACTTAGGGAGGTGGGACAATGGGCCAATTTGGCGAGTTGCTGAAGGAAGCACGTCAAAACAAAGGAGTCTCTCTGGAGGAGGTCGAGGAAGAGCTCAGAATACGAAAGAAGTACTTGCAGGCTTTGGAAGAGGAAGACTTCTCGATCACGCCCCCTGAGGTCTACGTCAAAGGATTCCTGCGCAACTATGCCATCTATCTGGGCTTGGATCCAGAAGAGATAAGAGACCTTTATTACAAAGGAAAGCCCGTTGAAAAAGGGAGGAGACCCGATTTTCTTGGCAGGGCTGACCGAATGGCAAGAGAAGCAACGGGTCCCCGCGCTTTCCCTATGGACATGTCATTGACCCAATCGCGCCTGCTGGCTTTTCCGTTTCTGGTCATAGCTTTGGCTATTCTGGCCTTTTTCCTTTTGGGCCTCTGGGCCTTCCGCCAGTATTTCCCGCTGCCAGCAGAGACCGGGCCTGAGACCAAGGCAACCGTGACAGCTATACAGCCCAGGCCCACCTTCACGCCGACCTCGGTAGTTACTCAAACGACACCTACCCTCGTTGGCACACCGACGCCCAAGGTCTACACTGGCGTAGACGTCGAATTGGTGATGCTGGAAAGAGCTTGGTTGCAGGTTCACGTTGATGGAGAGAAGGTCTTTGAGGGTGTGTTCGATGAGGGCACCAAGATCACCTGGAGCGGGAAAGAGCGAGTGGCTGTGCGCTGTAACAACGCCGGGGGGGTGGAGGTCACCCTCAACGGGCAGAATCTGGGGCCTTTGGGCAAGCGGGGGCAGGTGGTAGACCGAGAATGGACGACGAGGGAAGTAGGGACGACTCCGGCAACTGGTACACCTGCTGCAGCAACCCCAGGCACCCCATTGTCAACCGATACGCCAGGCCCTGTCACGCCCACGGTCGTCCCTGAAACGCCGGAGGCGAGCAGCCCAGCATCTGAGGAGGCCACTCCCACTGCTACTCCTGGAGGGTGATGCGTTTCTATTTGCTGTCCTTAGGTTGCCCTAAAAACACTGTTGACTCTGAGGGCATAAGCCGCTTGCTGCAGCAAGCTGGCCACGAGGCCATCACCGAACCCGAGAGCGCTCAACTCTTGATCGTCAACACCTGTGGCTTCATTGACAAGGCCAAGGAAGAATCCTTTGCTGCTCTGAGAGAATTGGCGGAACTTGAGCAACCCGGTCAATTTCTCATCGCCGCTGGCTGCCTCTCGCAACGCTATGGGCGCGAACTCGCCACAAAAGTGCCCAGCCTGGACGGCGTCATCGGCACCCGCCGCTGGATGGAAATCACGACCCTGGTTCGAAACCTACGCTCAAAAGACTATCCACGTGGCAAGCCAGCGGTCATGACCGGGGATCCGCTCGAGGGTATCGCTGAGCCCATGCGCGGGGCCTTGCGAGGGGCCAGCGCCTATCTCAAGATCGCCGACGGCTGCAGCGCCCCCTGTGCCTTCTGCGCCATCCCAGCCATCAAAGGGCCAGCCCGCAGCCGCCCCCTGGAGGCCATTGTGACCGAGGCCCAGCAGTTGGTTGGGAGGGGAGCCAGGGAGATCATTCTCATCGCCCAGGACACCACGGCCTACGGTCGCGACCGCGGTGAGCGCGATGCCCTACCCACCCTGATGGGGGCTATTCTGACCGCTGCGCCCGACTTGCAGTGGCTGCGCCTGATGTACGCTTATCCCCAGCACGTCACCTCCCACCTCATCGAGGTCATGGCCCGCCACCCCCGGGTCTGCCACTACCTCGACATGCCCTTACAGCACGGTCACCCTGAAGTGCTGCGCCGCATGAACCGCCCCCATGATGTGGACGAGGTCCGTCGCTTGGTCGCCGATCTGCGAGAAACTATGCCCGACATTGCGCTGCGCACCTCTTTTATCGTGGGCTATCCAGGCGAAACAGAGGAGGAATTCTCGGCCCTGCTCGATTTCGTGGCTGAAATGGCTTTTGACCGGGTGGGGGTCTTTACCTACTCGCCAGAGGAGGGGACAAGGGCGGCCGAGTTGCCCTGTCAGGTACCGACAAAGGTCAGGGAAGAACGTTACGCGCGGCTCATGGAACTGCAGCAGGGCATCTCATTGGCCAGGAATCAGCAGGTGGTTGGACGGGTGCTTAAAGTGCTCGTTGAGGGACAGAGTGAGGGCCTCAGCGTGGGCCGTTCTTACCGCGACGCCCCAGAAATTGACGGCCTGGTCATCATTGAAGGGGAATTGCCCGTAGGCGAGATGGTGCTGGTGCGCATCACAGGCGCCATGGAATACGATCTGGTAGGAGAACCTGTATCGCCTGTGCCGCAATCACCACTGTTTCACCACTGTTGCGGTACAGGCGGTACAGGAGTGGCATAACAGTGGTAAAAGACGAGGCCAGCGGCTACCGGTCATAGCCCCTGGCCTCTATTGGTATCCTTTTGTCAGCTCAAGCGCCGAAGAGCAGTCCCAAGCATCCCCTCCGGTTTTCCAGTTGCTCCAACTCTAATTGCAATAATCTTTCCTCGACAGCTCCGCGTCGCTCGTCTTCCTTACGTTTGATCTCAGAGGTCTCGCGTTCCAGCCTCAGCATCCGCTCCCGCAATCTAGCGTTTTCCTCCTTCAAATTAAAGTTATCCTGTAGGAGCACGCCCAGGAGGTCACGACTGGCTTGTTGGCTGTGCAGGAGCATCTGTTGACCGTCGGCTACAGTGTGGATCGTGTCGGCCAGGACGGACATGGCCGGTGCAAGGCCCAGCTTTTCCCCCTCGGCGGCGACGACAGCATACGCATCGTCCTGGGTGGCCTCACCCAGGCGTAGGGCCTCCAGGCGCTTTGCAGCCTGGCGATAGGAGTAACCTTCGGCCAGTAATCCTTTGATGATAATGAGGGTTTCCAGATCTTCATCCGTGTAGCGCCGATGGCTTGCCCCACCGTTGGGGGACAACTCGGGGTAACCAGCGGTTTGGGAGAGGAAAGGGGCAAACTCTTTGGACCAGCGTCGCAGCGTTGAGGCCGATATATCCAGGCGGGCAGCCACCTGATTGGGGAGCCGTAGTCTGGCTTCATCATCAGACATCTAAACTACCTTTACTCCTCTTCCTTTTCATCCACCACCTGGTAGGGAGCCTCAATATAACGAGAAGGCTCCGCTTCCGGAGTCTCGTCCTCTTCAACTACCCGCCACGGGCTGGCCATGGAGGTCAATTCATCCAGATGCTGACGTACAATCTCCTTGGGACACATTTCAACGAAGAGTTTCAACCCCAGCAGGATGACGGCAATATCATCTAGTTGGCCCAATCCCGGCACGATGTCGGGGATAATGTCAACGGGGAAAAGCAGGTAAAGCAAAGTGGCTGGTACGATCATCTTTAACCCGGGCGAAACGCGCCTGTCGTTCAGCAGTCGCCAGATCAGCTTGATGTTCTTGATGATTTCGGCCATAATGCCCGCTGCTTCTCCAACCCGAACTACTTTCTTCTTGTTAGCCATCTAAAACTACTCCTTGCACAGAATCTATCCTATTATATCCCCTTCCGTTCTTTTTGGCAAACCCGCTTGTTAAATCGGCGCAACAGTGCCGTCAGACCTTCCCCAACGCAATCAGCGCCGCCCCCAGCGCTCCCACAATCTGGGGCTCCTGATAGATATTCAGCCGGGTGCCCAGGTTCCCCTCGATGGCCCTGACCACCCCGATGTTCTTGGCCACTCCGCCGCTCATGGTCACCTGCTCTTGCACCCCCACCCGCTTCAACATGGCACCGATGCGGCTGGCGATGGCCGCGTGGAGGCCAGCAACAATGTCCTCGGTGGCCCGCCCCTCAGCGATGCGTGAGACCACCTCCGACTCGGCAAACACAGTGCACGTACTGCTGATAATCACCGGGTGCCTGGCCTGCAAGGACCGCTCGCCCATCTCCTCTAGCTCTATTTCCAGGGCTTTGGCCATGACCTCCAGGAAGCGCCCCGTTCCAGCCGCACATTTGTCGTTCATGACGAAATCCAGCACTCGCCCGTTCCCCACCCTGATCACCTTGCTGTCCTGCCCGCCAATGTCAATGACGGTGTGCGTCTCAGGGAAGAGGAAGTAAGCCCCCCGGGCGTGGCAGGTGATCTCTGTGACCTGGATGTCGGCGAAGGGCACCATCTGCCGCCCGTAGCCGGTGGAGACAACGTAGGACAGGTCATCCTCCGCCAGGTCGGCCAGGGCCAGCGCCTGGGCGTAGGACCTTTGGGCTGCCCGCGTGGCGGTGGCGCCGGTGTTGACGATACTATAGGCCAGAATCTCGTTGTCCCCGTCGAGGACCACCGTGTCTGTAGACAACGCTCCCACGTCCACACCTGCTACAATCATTCCGTCCCTCCCATGTCCTGTACCGCCTGTGCAGGAGCGGCGCAAACAGTAATAATAGTTTACCACAGTCTCCCAGGCCGTCAAGTTCGGCTCGCGCCCGTCGGATGCATAAATCCAGATCAGTCGCTGATTGACGGGGGTTGTACACTGTGCTATAATGGCAAACAAATGGAACCCATCCTCAAAACCTTCATCACTGCCAACGAAACCCCCTACCGCTCTTGGGTCGAGCGTTACCCTGACCGCCAGGCTATGGGCTACATCTGCACCTACACGCCTGAGGAGGTGATCCAGGCCGCTGGCTTCACCCCCGTGCGCCTTCGCACTGGCCCCGAGCTTCCCACCCAGGCCGAAGCCCACCTGCAAAGCTTCACCTGCGCCCTGTGCCGCAGCGTTCTCCATCAGGCCCTGCGCGGCGATCTGGCCTTCCTGTCCGGCCTGGTCTTCCCCCACACTTGCGATACCCTCCAGGTGCTGGCCGACGTCTGGCGGGAGAACTTGCCCGAGCTGTTTGTGGCCACCGTGGTCCAGCCCCTTAACCTCGGTTTGTCCAGCGCCCGGCCTTACCTGGTGACTGAGCTACAGCGTTTTCGTCAGAGCCTGGCCGGGTTCAGCGGCCAGCCCATCAGCGACGATTCCCTGAGGGCCAGCATCCGGTTGCACAACGAGACGCGCCGCCTGCTGAGCCAGTTGGATAACCAACGCTCTCGCCTCACCGCTCGGGGCTTTTACGCGACCATTGAGGCCAGCATGGTCATGCCCAAAGAACAGTTCAATCCTCTAGCCGCTGAGCTGGTGGAGCTTCTGAGCGAAAAAGCCCCTCGGCAAAGGGGTCCCCGCCTCATCCTGGTCGGCCCCGTCCTCGACGACCCGACGGTCCTGGACATCATGGATGACCTGGGGGCCTGCGTCGTTGGAGACGACCTGTGCACCGGCAGCCGCTATTTCGACCAGCCCGCCGCTGAGACCGAGGGCGGCAATCCCATCGAGGCCCTGGCCGACCGTTACCTGAAACGCTGGCCCTGCCCTACCAAGCACAGCCCCCATTGGCAGCGGGGCGAGCACTTGCTGGAATTGGTCGAGGAGAGGAAAGCCGACGGCCTCGTCTTTACCTTGCAGAAATTC
>SOHZ01000575.1 GCA_004377365.1 Anaerolineales bacterium
CAAGTTCATGTTGATAGATCCCTTAAGCGATAACCCCACCGTCATCTCGGGTTCAGCCAATTTCAGTGAGGCATCAACCACAAAGAACGACGAAAACATGCTTGTTATCAAAGGGGATACAAGAGTTGCTGACATTTATCTGGGGGAGTTCTTCCGTCTCTTCAGTCACTTCTATTTTCGCTATATTGTCAATAGGCAAAAGGCAAAACGTGGCTCTGAGAAAAGGAAAGGATCCTACCTGAAACCAGATGACTCATGGACTAGGCGGTATTACAAACCTGGGTCAATCAAAGAAAAGCAAAGGCTATTGTTTGGCCGTGACCCAAATCAGCCGCTGGAGCCCTAGGACAGCCCTGCGCAAATTGGATCTGTGTTTCGTCTGACGATGGCGCAGAGATGATGAAGGTTAGAAGATTGGTGTAGGTGCTAAAACAAAAGGTACACCGCGTAGGCGGTGCACCTTGCTATTTCCCTATAGGAGAGATTACCGTCTTTCCTTCCGACCTCGACCGAATAATGGTCTGCCGGAGCGCACTCCTTTTATATCTGCCAGGGCTCTAGCATAAGCTACGTCGGCCTCGTTAATCATTCTCCTATTTCCCTTTTGTCGAATGAGTCGAATTTTATCTTTTCTCACCCATTCAGCAATAGTTACTCCGTTGAAACGGTACTTGATAGCAGCCTGATTTACGCCGATCTCAACTCCTTCCAGATGCTTGAACTGCTCACGGGTCACGTCTCGCTCAGCGACATAAGTTCTTACATCGTCTTCCAGGACAATCAACTCATCACCCAGCATACCGGACCTGACGTCGCCCTGGTCAACCAATTCCTGTAGTTTCTCAGGCTCTACGTTGTACTTCTCAGCAGCGTCTTTCAGGGTTTTGTAGATTTTCATCGTTTCTTCTCACTCCCTAGCAAATGTAGAGGTAGCGCATGGGGGATTCGAACCCCCGATCTCCGCCTTGAGAGGGCGGTGTCCTAGGCCACTAGACGAATGCGCCCCATCCAACTAGAAATATTCTACCAGCAAACCAGCTTGATGTCAAGTTCACTTCCATCCATCTTCCTCTTCGTTGGAGCTTGTAGCGACAGGCAGTAGGAGACTGAAGGTGCTACCGACACCGATCTCACTCTCCAGCCAAAGGCGTCCTCCCTGGGCCTCCGCCAGGGCCTTGAGAGAGGGCATCACCATGTTGGTCTCCCCCAGACCAGTGATGGAGGGATGAGTAGACCGGTAATCTCGGTCAAAAACCCTCCCCTGGTCTTCGTGTGCGATGCCCCCACCCGAGTCCGTGATTGAGACCACCAGATAGGCGAGTTCGCTCTTTCCTGGCTCTTCTGGCTCCTCTTCTTGCACCCTGGCTCTGATCAGGATCTCACCACTCTGAGGGGTACATTGGTAGGCATTGCCGAGAAGATTGGTGATGATCTGACGAAGGCCGTCAGGAGCTGCGTTGGCCGGGGGCAGCTTTTCGGCCACTTCCAGGCGCAAGCGAATGCCTTTGGCCTGCAACTCAGCGCTGGCCTCTGAGCTGGCCTCATCAATGAGCTGAACTATGTCAGCCGTTTCCGCCTGAACATCAGGCTGCTCTACCTTCACGGGCTCGACCTCGATCAGTTCGTTCAGTACGGCTCCCATACGATGAGTACTAAGCTTGATGCGTTGCAAGAACTTGCGCTGCATGTTCCCAATGAGGCCCACTGTCTCTCCCAAGAGCAAGTCGGTATAACCCGTAATAGAGGTTATAGGGGTGCGCAATTCCTGACAAACCACGACGCCAAACTCTTCCCTGAGACGTTGGGCTTCTCTTTCCAGGGTCACGTCTCGCAAAGTAGCTATTATACCGAGCATATCCCCAGTCTCGTTTTCGAGCCTCCTCAGAGTTGCCACCAGCATCCTGCCCCCCACCCACATGGTCATCTCCATTCTGTTTCCAGCCTCCGGCGATGGTCCTTCCATCCTGGCCAGCTTGAGCAACTGGATATTCTTCGTCCAACGGATATCGGGACAGATAGTTTGGATATCGTGTCCGACAAGAGGTATCCCAGGAAGGCCCACAATTCGCCCTGCAGCAGCATTGGATATGACAATCCGACCACTGGGCTCGCTGACAATCACGCCTTCGGCCAGAGAACCCAAAATAGCACTCATCGGGTCGAGTTGCCCACCAACGACTTTGCCCCTCTCTGAGGGAACAAGTTCTTTTGTAACGGGCAACAGAGTGGGTGAGGCCGATAGCATCCTGGCCAGTTGATCCACTCTGCTTCTCTGAGCACCCAATCTCTGAGCCATTTGATCAGCCATCGTTGCCTGAGCGCGTAACCCACGAGCCAGTTGTTCAGCCTCCTCTATACTGAGGGATGCTTCCTCACCATGGGAGCAAAGTTCTGAAATAAAGCTCTCCACCTCCTGGCGTTCTCCCTCCGTCATCTCATCTGCCGGGCGAGCTTCTTCCTGGGCACGCAAGAGTTCAGTCAACCGCTTGGCCTCCTCATCAGTCTCCTGGTACAGGCGTGCGTTTTCAATGGCAATGGCCGCATAGTCGGCCAGAGCCGAGAGGAGATAGAGCTCGTTATCGGTGAAGGCTTTGGACGACAGTGTATTATGAACGGAGAGGACCCCGATGACGTCGTCTCTCACCTTCAAGGGAACGTGCAACAAGGACTTGACCAGATAGCCCGTCTTCAGCTTGAACTTTTCTTCATCCCGGACGCTGCTGACCATAATGGGTTTACCCGTCTGCACTACCTGGCCTGACAGACTATCGGCCACCCGCACCCTAAACCCATGGGCATACTTCTCTCCCAGTCCTTTGCCGGCCCTCATGTATAGCTCACCCGTTTCCTCATCCACCAGGAGCAGGAAACCCTCCTCTGCACCGGTGAGGAAAACGGCTGCTTCTACGATACGATTGAGCACTTTCTCCAGATCCAACAGAGAAGTTACAGCCTTGCCGATGCGATAGAGGGTGCTCAACTCCTTCACCCTTCGCTCCAGTTGTTTGTTGATCTCTGTGATTCCTTTGTCCAGCCGTCTCCCCCTTCTCCGCTCCTCGGCAAGGACCCTCTCCACGGTCTGAAGCATCGCTTCCCCGGAGAAGGGCTTGACGATATAGTCCCGCACCCCCAGGCGCAGGGCCCGCGTAATCGCCTGTTCTGAGCTTTCAGAGGTCGTGAGAATGAGAGGGATGTCACTCCCCTTCTTCTGCAAAGCTTCGATAACCTCCAGGCCGGAGAGCCTGGGCAATCGCCGCTCCACTATGATCAAGTCAGGTTTATGTTCCAGAGCCGCTTGCAAGCCAGCCTCACCGTCCTGGGCACTGAAGACTGTATAGCCTCTAGGGCGCAAAAGAACGTCCCTGAGAAATTTGAGATCGCTGGGGCTACTGTCTATAACCAACACTCTTTCCTCAGCCATCTTAACCTCCTCCGCCAAAGAATCTCAGGTTAACAGTCCAGCCTCCTCGCAAAATAAGCCTGATTTCTTCGTTTCTTGTCTGTTCACTAATTTTGGACATCACGACATCCTAGTAGAATGACCAAGTCGGGCTTCGTGGATCGAACTTTCCCATCTCTCCCCGGTTGATGCCAAAAAAGAGAGGAGAAACCCCCTCTCCTCTGCTATGTCCAATATTCTTGTAGTCTTTGGCGTGCAACTGTGTCCCGGGCAGGTAATAACGGCCTATGAAAATGTCCCCAGTTTCGGTCGGTGCATAAGTCAGACGAAGGCAACGTGGAAGGGTCCGGCCTGTGCTATTCCTTTGCTCGCAGATGAGGAAAGAGAATGACATCACGGATAGAGGCCTGATTGGTGAAGAGCATCACCAAACGGTCAACGCCCATACCCCAGCCGCCAGTGGGTGGCATACCATAGCTCTGTGCGCGGATAAAGTCCTCATCCATCTGATGGGCCTCTTCGTCCCCAGCCTCGAAGGCACGACCCTGAGCCAAGAATCGCTCCCTTTGGTCTATGGGGTCATTCAACTCGGTGAAGGCATTGCATACCTCCATGCCGGCGATATAACCCTGGAAGCGCTCTACCGTGCTCGGGTCGTCGGGCTTTTTCTTGGCCAGGGGCGAGATTTCAATAGGATAGTCAATGAGGAAAGTGGGCTGGATGAGCTTGGGTCGCACATAGTTTTTTAGAAGCGAGTCCACCAGTTTGCCCCAGGTGGCTTTAGGCTCTACGTTGCCGCCTATCTCACGGATGGCATGATACAAGCCTTCAGCTTCGGGATGCTCTTTGAAGTCAATCCCCGTCTTCTCCTTGATCGCTTGGCGCAGGGGAATACGCAACCAGGGTGGGGTGAGGTCAATCTCGTCCCCCTCGTAGGTGATCTGGAGGGTGCCCAGGACCTCTTGGGCCACGTAAGCCACCACCTCCTCGGTCAAGTCCATCACGTCGTTGTAATCAGCGTAGGCCATGTAGAATTCGATGGCTGTGAACTCGGGATTGTGCTCCTGATCAACCCCTTCGTTGCGAAAATCTTTGCCGATTTCGTAGACTCGCTCGTAGCCTCCCACGATGAGACGTTTAAGATATAGCTCGGTGGCAATGCGCAGATACAGACTTTGGTGCAATTGATTGTGATAAGTGGTAAAAGGCCTGGCCAGTGCCCCACCGTAGATGGGCTGCAGGATAGGCGTCTCTACCTCCAGGAAACCGCGCTCATCAAAGAAGCGGCGCATGGCCGAGATGATGCGAGTGCGAGTTGTGAAGACGCGGCGGACGTCTTGGTTGACGATCAGATCCACATAACGTTGCCGGTAACGCGTCTCCACATCTCTCAATCCGTGCCATTTCTCCGGCAAGGGCTTGAGGGACTTGGCCAACATGTAGAAGCGCTGAACTTCGACGGTTACCTCTCCGGTGCGCGTGCGAAAGAGGCGTCCTTCAACGCCAACAAAGTCGCCGATGTCAAAGTCCCGCTTGAAGAACTCGTACTCCTCACCGAGGGCGTTCTGGCGCAGGTATATCTGGATCCGGCCACTGCCATCCTCGATGTGGGCAAAGGTTGACTTGCCCATCACCCGAATGCTCATCAGTCGTCCCACAATCTTGACTATGGGTGCCTCTTCTTCCTGGGCTTTTTCAAAGGCTGCCCGGGCCTGGGCTGTCGTATGGGTTCGCTCCACACGAGGGGGGTAGGGATCAATGCCCCTCTCCCGGATGCGTTGGAGCTTTAAATGCCGCTGTTGCTCGAGTTCGCTGAGTTCCGTCATGTTATCCCTTAGTCAGTCTGTCGCCTGCCATCTGCCTACTCAATACTAAGAACCTGAAAGTGCGAAATGCCACCTGGAGTGCTGACGGCTACCTCGTCGCCAACCTGGTGGCCCAGCAGGGCCTTGCCTATGGGTGATTCATTGGAAATGCGGCCCTTGGTGGGGTCCGCCTCAACCGAACCCACGATTTGATAGGTCTCCGGCGCATCTCCGCCCCGTTCCATTACCGTGACACGCGCGCCCAGACCTACGTCGTCGGTGGAACCGTCTTCAATAATGACCGCCTGCCTGAGTGTCGTCTCCAGGGCCTGGATGCGTCCCTCGACAAAGGCCTGCTCTTCCTTGGCATAGTCGTAGGCGGCGTTTTCCGTGATGTCGCCTTCTTCCTTAGCGGATTGAATGCGCTCGGCTACTTCGGCGCGACGCACAGTAAGGAGGTATTCCAGTTCCTCCTCCAGCTTGCCTCGCCCCTCCAGGGTCAAAAAGATTCCTTCTTCAGCCATATTTCCTCTTCCTATTCGAGTTCCTCGCTAAAAGGTAAACATTATCCCTCGCCCACAGAAGTGGAGCGAGGGATACGGAGCAATACCAGTATATTATAACCCAAAACTGTTTCTTTGTAAAGTGAAATCGCCCGGAGCAGTTGAGTTTGGGACAAGCCTATCTGGTGCACACCTCCCAATCTTCTATGCATTGAGCCACCCTCTAGCAGGGACTGTCTCCAACTACACGGCTCAGCCAAGGGTCAACCTTTTGGCCTCCCGTGTCTCCGTCACCACTTTCGCTACTTTGAGAGCCGTCAGAAGCGGGAAAACAAGCCTCAAAACCAAGATGGGTATCCATGAGAGGAAGGTGGTGACGAACACCATAAGCTGTAACAAACCAATGGCTACGGCAAGGGGAATAAAGCGCTCATAAGGCTTTACTTTGTCTTCTATCGGCTTCTTAATTTTGTCTTCGAATTCTTGCCTGAATTTGGCCAAGACTTCTTCTCTCTGAGCAGGCGTCAGGTCAGGCTGCTGCTCGAACTGTTTTTCCATTGAAGTCATGGCCACTTCGACAAAGGAAGAGGGGATGGAGAAGCCTTCTTTCTCAATTTGCGCCGCGTAGCCGAAATAGAAAGCACCACAGATCACCACACTGAGGGCCATAATGAAGAGAGACTGGCTTTCGGAGACAGGCCGCACGGAGAAAACCAGGCGATTGTCCAGCTCCTGGGCTATTCCTCTGGCGTAGATCAATGAGACGAAGAAATACAGCAATGCCAAGATGCTGGTACCCACCCTCCATTCCCAGCCGAAGAGCATAGCCAGTGTCGAGAGCCCAAAGGCAACGATGCACACCCAGAAGGGCCGAAAGAGGACAGCGACGATGCCGGCCGCCACAGCCACTGTTCCCAGGGCCAACAACACCCCAAATACCAGAGACATAAGGTCTTTGGACAGGGAGAGGATCAACTGGTATTGTTGGTTCACCCGAGCACAAATACTGCCAAAGAAATAGCCTGCTGCGATGAGCAGGGCGGCGAAGAACAATATTTTCAACGGTTTCGCCATTGGCTATCCTCCTTACTATTCTGTCCTAACTACGCCACCAGGTGCAGTCATTGTCCCGCGAAGATTGCACGCAATCCGCCAGAAAGTCACCTGGCATCTATTTTGCCGGGCCCTTAACTCTAATATACCATAATCCCAATCCTTTGTCAATGGCTTGCAGGCAGTTTTTTTCGAATATGGAAGCATACACAAGTTCACTGAGAACTGTAGTTGAAAAGCAGCCCATAGCGTTCACTTCCCCTCAACAATGTTGACTTTTATCCAAAATGTGATATGATATGCCCCGAATCCGAAGGAGGTAGCACGAATGAACAGATTTCTACTTGTTAATCTGGTGGCTGCAATAGCCTTGCTGGCCGCGTGCGGGCCCCGTCCAACGCCTGCTCCAACGATACCACCCCCTCCGCCCAGACCGGTGGCCACAGACACTCCTGTGCCCGCCAACGACGAGGAAGCCATCTTGCAACTTTTGCACGCTCAGGGAGAGGGCGTGGTTCAACAAGACATTGACCGTCTGACGGACATCTGGGATGAAGACGGAGTGATCACCGATGCCAACCACACTCCTGATGACACCAGCGACGATTCCGTTTGGACTGGCCACGACGCTATCCGGGAGAGGTACGTCAATCTGGTCTTCCCTTCCGCCCCGGCGGAGGCCGTAGCCACCGACATCCAACTGACCATTGAGGGAGATACAGCTTCGGCCATCTCTACCACCAACATTGGCGATGAGGTCCAACCTGGTGGAGACCAATGGACCTTTGCCCAAAAAGACGGGCGGTGGAAGATAACGAGCCTGACTTACAATCTGGAGCCCCAATAATCTGGCCAGCCGGCTGGTTAATCAAAGGCAGCCAAGTACCCCTCTATCATGAACGCGAAAAGATAGAGGAGTTTTGATTTATCCGCGTATCCTTTCCAGGTCTCTAGTGTTATATGTTGTAAGGGTACGGTAGATGCCCGACGAATGAACGACAATCCTCGGAGGGCACAAAGGGGGTTCTCCCTGTCAATTTGAGCGGGAAGCCCCTTTCCGGTTTGGGATTCGTTTGGGCAACCTTTGTTCTCGTGTATGATTCAGGGAGGTGCGTTGTGAAAGAACGAGTGCGAGTAGTGGTGACAGGTTTGGGAGCCATCACACCCTTAGGCAACGATGTGCCTACCTCATGGAAAGCATTGGTCGAAGGTCATTCTGGCGCAGGGCCCATCACTCATTTCGATGCCTCGGCCCTGGCCACCCGGATCGCTGCCGAGGTTAAAGACTTTGACCCCAAAGAATATCTCGGCCACAAGGAGGCCAGACGGCTGGATCGCTTTATGCAATTCGCTGTGGTGGCGGTCGAGCAGGCCATCGCCGACGCAGGGCTCGTCATCAATGAAAGCAACAGCGAGCAGACAGGCGTCGTCATCGGCTCAGGTATCGGTGGCATCGGCACCCTGGTCAGCCAGGTCAAAGTCCTTGAGGAGCGTGGGCCACGCCGGGTGAGTCCCTTTCTTATTCCCATGATCTTGCCCGACTCGGCGGCGGGGCAGGTGGCCATCACCTTTGGCATCAAGGGGCCCAACATGGCCGTCACCTCGGCCTGTGCCACCGGTCTCAATGTCATCGGCGAGGCAGCAGAGATGATCCGCCGTGGCTTTGTCCGCACTGCCATCTGCGGCGGCAGCGAGGCTGCCATTCTGCCCCTGACCGTGGCAGCCTTCAACGTTATGGGAGTGTTATCAACCAGAAACGACGAGCCCGAGCGGGCCCCCCGCCCCTTCGACGCCCAGCGCGATGGTTTCGTCATGGGCGAAGGGGCAGCCATCCTGATCCTGGAACGGATGGAGGACGCCCAGGCACGCGGAGCCAGAATTTATGGCGAGGTCATCGGCTATGGTTCCTCGGCCGATGCCTATCACATGGCTGCTCCCGCGGTGGACGGAACTGGGGCAGCCCAGGCCATGCGCATGGCCCTTTCCGATGCGGAACTGAGGCCCCACGACGTTGACCACATCAACGCCCATGGCACAGGTACCTCACTCAATGACGTAAGCGAGACGGCGGCTATCAAGAGCGTCTTCGGCGATCACGCCTACAAGGTAGCCGTCAGTTCCACCAAGTCAATGACTGGCCACCTTTTGGGGGCGGCCGGGGCAATAGAGACCATCGCCTGCCTCAAAGCTCTGGAGACAGGTCTCATCCCCCCCACCATTAACTACGAGCACCCCGACCCGGAGTGCGATTTGGACTATGTACCGAATGAGGCCCGTCCTGCCAATCTGCGGACAGCCATGTCCAATTCCTTCGGCCTCGGCGGGCACAATGCTTGTCTCATCTTTCGCAAGTTCGAGGGTTGACTCCACGGATTATGACCCGAACGTTGCCTTTTTTAAGGAGGCGCTTTCTTGGCAAGATACGCTCAGATAGTCGGCTGGGGTATGTACGTCCCTAGTGAGATTCTGACCAACGATGACCTGTCCAGTATGGTTGACACCTCGGATGATTGGATCCGGGCGCGGACGGGCATCGTCGAGCGCCGCATCGCGGCCCCTAAGGAAACGACGGCAACCATGGCCATCAGAGCCGCCCAGGCCGCCTTGCGGGTGGCCAATGTCAATCCGGCCAGGCTGGACCTGATCATCGTGGCCACTGCCACGCCCGACTATCCTTTCCCAGCCACGGCCTGCCTGGTGCAGGATGCCCTGGGGGCCACCAGGGCCGGCGCCTTCGACTTGAGTGCTGGCTGCACAGGTTTTGTCTATGGCCTGGCTGTTGGCAGCCAAATGATCATCTCGGGAGCCTACGACCAGGTGTTGGTCATTGGCGCAGAGACCCTCTCTCGCATCGTCAACTGGACTGACCGCAACACTTGCGTCCTCTTTGGCGATGGGGCGGGGGCGGTGCTGCTGCAAGCCAGCGCTGTGCCAGGGGGCGTCCTCTCCACCGTTCTCGGCTCCGATGGCTCAGGCGGCGACTTGCTGATGCTTCCCGCTGGCGGCAGCCGCCATCCTGCCAGCGCCGAAACCGTGGCCCAGGGCCTGCACTACATACAAATGAATGGCCGCGAGATCTTTCGCTTCGCCACCCGGGTCATGGCCAAAGCGGCCAGGCAAGCCCTGGCCGAGGCTAATGTCGATCTCGAAGACATCTCTCTCTTCATCTCCCATCAAGCCAATGGCCGCATTATCCAGTCGGCGGCCAAATCGTTGAAGCTACCTCCAGAGAAGGTCTTTGTCAACCTCGACCGCTATGGCAACACTTCGTCGGCCTCGGTGCCCATTGCCCTCTGCGAGGCCATCGAGCAAGGTCGGGTGAAGCGTGACGACCACCTGGTCATAGTCGGCTTTGGGGCTGGTCTAACCTGGGCGGCCGTCGTGGTCAAGTGGGGCATGCCGCTGCCTGTCCCACAGCCCCCACGTTGGACAGTTGTCTGGCGCCTGGCCCGCTATCGCTTGGCAGCCGTCCGTTCGTACTTGCGTCGTCTGGGGCGGAGAATCCTGTCAGCGCTGACAGGGCTGTTCGTGAGGAACAATGGTTCTGGCTAAAGCAAAGGTGCGACGCACTTGACAAGTTCGTAGCACCAAGCACTACAAACCCACACCGCGGAGCACTGCTAGCTAAGGAGTGGCAGTGGGGATAGGAGAGGGGGTACGAGGAGCAGCCAACTCAGCCTGCTCCTCTGCCAGGGTCTGAGTAATCGCCCTAAATTGATCGCGGTGGTCCTGAGTCCAGCCTGTGGAGTCGGCCCATTCGGTGAACTGGCTTAATTCATCTTGGCGACAGCTCAGGTAAAAGTCCCTGCTTGGAGCCAGGCAACTTTCTGTTTCAAACCAGTGTTTTTCCCTCCACTGTAAAGCCTCCCAGGCCTCGGCCAGTTCGTCAGCCGTTGGGGCACTGTAATACAGTCCCCCGGTGGTATTGGCCACACACTGAAGGGGCTCAATGGCCTCGTAATCCAGGTTGAGGCCGATGGCGTCAATAGTCGTCGCAACTCCACCCTGTCGCATCTCCTTTACCACCTGGCAGGGGTCTCCTCCACAGTTATCCCCACTGCTGGTGACCAGCAAGATGCGATTGGTCTGCATTTCCCAGCCAGCGAGAGCCTGCTGAGCTGCCAGCAAGGATTCAGCGACGGGTGCCAAGCCGACGGCCGGGGCAGAGTTTATCATGGCCTTGAGAGTCACTTTATCCACAGGCCCCACGCGGTAGACGAGGTCAATAGCAGCGCAGGATTCTGCCTTATCGCTTTCGTCTCCGCTGCCCCGGTGTCCGTAAAACATCAAGCCTACGTTGATGCCAGGAGGCAAGGACTCCACGTATTGACTCAATGCTGCCTTAGCCAGATCCATTCTCGTGCCACCGGGGGTCTCGCCGGCCATGCCTGCCGAAGCGTCAAGGACGATCACCACGTTCATGATGCCGCTAGGTGTGGTGATCTCGGTCCCGCCGCAGCCGACCTGCTGGAGACATTCGTTGACAAAGGGATCATTGCCCATGACCACCTCTACCTCATCGGGAAAGAAGTCACCATCGCTATCAATGAGTGAGGGCTCGGGTGTCGGATACAGAGTTGGGGTGGGCTTGGTCTGGGTAGGCGTAAGAGTGAGGGTGGCGCGGGCTTTCCGCGTCGGCGTCGGCCGTGAGAAGGGAGCGCCAAGAGAAGCCAAGTTACAGCCCAGTGTGGCCAATAGAAACAAGACCAACAACAGCCCTTCGACCCTGCTCAGGACAGGCCCCTTCAGTTCAACTTTTGGTGAGAAATTGGAAGCCAAAGGCAATCTCCTTTTTTTCCGAGGGCGTAAGCGTCATGCTTTGCTAACCCACTTTGGAAAGAATTTATCGGTGCGATCAGCGCACCATCTGGGCGATGAGGCGGGCAATGGCTCCTAGGGCCAGGAAGGAGCCGAAGGGCAGCAGGCTCTTACGGCCCATCTTGCGCAGCAAAATCCCGACCAGTCCCACCAGAGCTGCACTGCCAGTGCCAATAAGGAGGGCCCATAAGAGGGGCATTGAAAGGCCGAAGATTAGACCGATGAAAAAGGCCAATTTGACGTCACCTATACCAGCCCGATCTGGACCGTAGATAAAGACGGGAACGATAAAGACCAAAGCTGCTGCCACGCCACCCAGAAGTGCTATGCCCCAGCCAGGGAATCTGCCCCAGTCAGGAAAATGATGGAACATGGCTCCCAGAGCTACAAGGGTGGCGGGGTAAATGATTCGGTTGGGGATGCGACGCTCGCGGAGGTCACTATAGGCTACGGCAGTGAGGACAATAATGTAGGCCAGGTAAAACACAAATGGAGGGAGGAAGTCTGCAGCTAGATAGGAGGCCACAGTCAAGACCCCACCGGAAACCAGCTTGAGGGCCGACTCTCGTGTAAAAGTAGGTTTTTCCAATGCTACATTCTGCTCTGGATCTGTCAAGGGGTAATCCTTCCGCCACTGTTGCGCCACTATTGCGGCACAGGCGGTACAGGCGCTGGTCATGGAGGCCCGCCGATGAACTCCTCTGCCTGTGCCATCTGTTTTTCCAGTTTGATGATCTGTTGGCGGGCCTGTTCTGCACGCTCCCGGAAAAGAGTCACTAGTTGAGACCGATTCCATTCCGCTTGCTCTTCTACCTGCTTCAACAATGCCTCCAACGCCTCGTCATGCCTGGCCTGTTCCCTCCATTGGCGTTCCCACGACAGCGTTTCCTTCCTCCAACGCTTTTCATTTTCCATCCGCCACTCTTCCAGGCGCTCCTGCTGACGCTGCTCGGCCAGACGCTGGAGTTCCGTCAACTCGCCTTGAGTCTGTTTCAGCCGTTGCTCGAACTTTTCCAATATTTCTAGAGCTTTTTTATTTTCCTCATACAGCTCAGTGAACCGCTGCATACGGGCTATGTATTCTTCCATTTTCTTACGGTATTCATCGAGTTCCTCAGCCCAACTCTCCAATTGACGCCGACGTTGCTGCTCATTGAGTTGCTGCGTCTCTATCAAGTGCATCTGCTCTTGCTTCAACGCCGACTGAAATCCTTGCCACTCTAGAGCCTGCGATTCAAGGCGTCGGACTGAATCCTCAAGCGAATCCAATTTCCTGGCCTGAGCCTCGCTCTTGGTCAACAACTGGCTCGTCTCCTCCTGCAACTCGGCGATCCGTTTAGCATCTTGTTCACGCTGCGTTTCCAGGTAAGCCGTACTCCTGATCCGATCCTCGCTCGCTTTGGCCACGTCGGCCAGTTCCTGTTGGATGCTCAACACCGCCTCTCCCAGGCGCTTGTCCTCAGCCCGCCTGAGCTGTAACTCTTGCTCAAGTCTGTTGAGCTTCTGCAGCTCCTTCCTGACCTCCGCCAGGGCTTTACTTTGCCCCTCTCTCTCCACCTGCCTTAGCCGTCTGGCTTCTTTTTCGACCTCTCGATGTTGCCGATCACGTTCTTCGACCAGCAGCACGATTTCATCTTTGA
>SOHZ01000208.1 GCA_004377365.1 Anaerolineales bacterium
CGAGATTCCCTTCGACTGCGCTCAGGACAGGCTTCGCTCCCTTCGGTCGCTCAGAATGACATGTCGGGTAGTGAGAAGGAGGATACGTGTTAGAGCACATTCTGAGCTTGTTGAGGAGGAAAAGACAGCCGGCCGTGACGGCCACGACCGCCGGGCCCTTTTACACCGGCTGGGCCATGGAGGCCTACCCGGAGATGAGCGCCTCAGAAATGCGGGCCATCGTCCGCCGCCAAAAGGGGCAAGGCTGCAACGTGGTCTGGATCGGCCATAACATCCCGGGGGTGGTGGACCAGCACAAAGTCGAGCCGGGATTGTCCTACGCTGTCTACCGGGCCTACACTGACAGTAGCCATCCACGCCACGCTCAGGCCCAGGCCATGATGCAGGCCCAGCATCGCCTGCTGACGGCCTGCCGGGCAGAGGGTATGCCCGTCGTCTTTCCCGTGGGCTACCAGATCCAGATGGGAGAGACCTGGGAACAGGCCCACGCCGGTGACCTGGTCACCGACTATGACGGCCAACCGCTGGATATCGGCGGCCACAACGCCTCCCTTTTCTCATCAGCCTACCAGGCCAACATCCGCACCTACTACCGCTGGGCTTATCAGCATTTTGTGGCTCCCTACCAGGACATCATCGTGATGGTCAACCTGTCAGACGAGCCTCAGGGAGGCGACTACTCGGTTCACGCCGACGGGGTCTTCCGCCAGCGATACGGCTATGGCATGAGAAAAGTCGGCGCCGACCAGGAACGGCTGCAAGCCCTGGGAGCATTTCAGGCGCGCTACATGGTCGAATATGCCTCATGGAGCGCCAACCTCTGGCAGGCCATCGCCCCCGAGGTGCGGACGACCATATCCTTCTGCGGCCACCAGGCGCGCTACGCTCACTTTATGCCCGAGATCGAGCCCCTTTTCAGTGACACCCCGGCCAATTTTACCGTGACCTTTGACGCCTATCCCCGGGATGGCTTCTACACTGACCCCATCACCGACAGCGACATCACCAGTCTGTTCATCCTGGCCCGTGCCCTGGGGCGATACTCGGCCCGTTACAACCGTCCCCTGTGGCTGTGGTCCACGGCCAACAGTTGGGGGCTGGGGCAGGCCAGCCGCGACAAGGCCGACGTTGCCGACGCCGCAGCCAACGCCCTCTACCTGGCGCAACTGGTGGCCCAGGCCGGAGGGCACCTGGAAGGCATCGCCTTCTGGAACTATAACGTCAAACAGCAGGGTCTGTACAACGACACCAACCCGATCGTCTACAATCCCGATGAGATGTTCGACCGGGTGTCGGGAGCGGGCCTATGGGCGCGGGCGGCAATGGCCAGCGGTTCGGAGCCGGTGCGGGTGCTGATCTTTGCCCCGGCCGCCCACACCTATGGGATTATCGGCAGCACCAAAACCTGGCGCCACGTCTTTTCCAATTACCGCTTGTGGGATTTGAACGCCCTGGCGCGGAACGACGTCAACAGTGACCTGACCTTGCACCTGACGGCCGACAGGCTGGAAGGGATAGCCACCGTGTTGCTCCTGGCCTATAGTCCCCGCCACCTCAGCGATGATGAGCTATCCCTGTTGCGGGCCTTCTTGATGGGTGGCGGCACAGTCGTGGCCAAACGGTCCGTAGCCGGCCTGCTGGCGTCAGCTCTGCCTTACGCCCAGATCGTCACCGTGACCCCCTACTTGATCCGGATCACCTACTCGGGTCGCGGCGTCCTGTATTCCTCAGACCACGACGTAGAGCGCATCTTCTCCGACACCTACCGGGGAGAACTGGGCGGCTTCTGGTGCGAGGTGCTGGGCATTAACAGGCTGCACGAGGGCTACGTCGTGGCCAGCCAGGATCACGTTCTGCTTTACAACGTCGCCGGCCGGCCGGTGGCCTTTGACGTGGAGGTCCCTTTCGCCTATCGGGGCAGCAGGGTTCACCGTAACGGGAGCCCAGCCGCTGAACTGAGGGGCAGCAGCGCCCTGCGGACCACCCTGGAGCACCACGAATACGCCTGGCTGGAGCGGGCGGAAGAACCACCCCATGAGAGCTTCCGCGGTGAATACTATGACAACGTCTCCCTCAGCGGGTCGCCAGCTTTTGTCCGGGATGAGGCGACCATAGACTTTGACTGGGGGCAAGGCTCACCGGGCGATGGCCTGGGGGTGGACCTGTTCTCGGTGCGCTGGGTAGGGCGCTGGACCTTTGCCCAGGCAGGACGATACCGCTTCTACACCCTGACCGACGACGGGGTGCGCCTGTGGGTGGATGGGCAACTGATCATAAACGACTGGCACGACCACCCGGCTACGGAGTGCAGGGGGGACGTCCTTCTGAGCGCCGGGGAACATGAGATTCGGATGGAGTACTACGAGAATCGGGGCTTTGCTGTGGCCAGGCTGTGGTGGGAGCTGGGGCCTCAGGTCGAGGGCTTTCGGGGAGAATACTTTGACAATGCCCACCTGTCTGGGGCTCCGGTCTTTGTCCGTGATGACGCGGCCATTGACTTTGATTGGGGGAGGGGGTCCCCTGGCGCTGGCCTGGCGGCAGACCGCTTCTCGGTCCGTTGGACCGGCCGGCAACCGTTCGAAGCCGGGACTTACCGCTTCCACACTTTGACCGACGACGGGGTACGGCTGTGGGTGGACGGCCAACTGATCATTGACGACTGGCACGACCATCCGGCCCTGGAACGGACCGCCGGCGTGATGCTGGCAGCCGGTGAGCATGACATCAAAGTAGAGTATTACGAAAACGGCGGTTTCGCTGTGGCCAAGCTGTGGTGGGAGCTGGGACCTCAGGTCGAGGGCTTTTACGGGGAATACTTCAACAACACCGACCTGATGGGCCCACCGGCCTTCACCCGCCAGGAGGCGATCATTGACTTTGATTGGGGCGCTGGCTCACCTGGCGTTAGCCTGGCAGCAGACCGCTTCTCGGTCCGCTGGACGGGGAAGGCCACCTTCGCCGCCGCCACCTACCGCTTCTACACTTTGACCGACGATGGGGTGCGGCTGTGGGTGGATGGCCAATTGATCGTAGACGACTGGCACGACCGCCCGGCCACCCACCGCAGCGCCGACGTGGCCCTGAGCGCAGGCCCGCACGAAATCAAGATGGAATACTACGAGAAAACGGGTCTGGCCCTGGCCAAACTGTGGTGGGTCCGGCAAGACAGGGTCGAGACCTTTCGCGGGCAGTATTTCAACAATCCCACCCTCAGCGGCACAGCGGCCCTGGTGCGCCACGACGAGGTCATTGATTTCGACTGGGGGACGGGTTCACCGGCTCCAGAGATCAGCAGCGATCAGTTCTCGGTGCGCTGGACAGGCAAGCGGAGCTTTGAGGCGGGCACCTATCGTTTTCACGCTCTGACCGACGATGGGGTGCGGGTGTGGGTGGACGGACAATTGACCATTGACCAATGGCACGACCATCCGCCCAGCCACTACCAGGCCAAAGTATCCCTCAGCGCCGGCCAGCACGACATCAAGGTCGAGTATTACGAGAGGGGTGGCGGGGCCGTGGCCAGGTTCTGGTGGGGGCGAGCGGTCTGATTTTCGTACGGTTTCTGGACGACGGCCAACAAAGACTTGCTATTAAAGGCATTGGGTAGTATAATGAGGGATAGAATCGCAATAAAAGAAAAAGGATCAACAGAGTGACGCTCTGAGAGATCCCCTATACGGTAAAGGCCCCCTTCTCCTGATTCGCTCAGGAAGGTCAGGCTCAACGACACTATACGACATCATACTACACAAGCCGCTT
>SOHZ01000108.1 GCA_004377365.1 Anaerolineales bacterium
ATGTGTAGCCACCTGCCTGATATGCCGATCAACCGAGTTTCAAACTATGCCTCCTGGGCTTCCGCCAGGTCCACCTCAGCCTGGGCCACGGCCACTTGAGCCTGTGTCAAGTCCAGTTCGGTGTACAGTTCTTGGGCTTCCTCCAGGTCACTCTGGGCGATGGTCAGTTGGGCCTCAGCCTGGATGACTGTCCTCTCCAGGGATGTGGCATCAATGCGCGCCAGCACCTCCCCCGCTTTCACCTGCTGGCCCGGGGTGACGTTCAGTTCCGTCAGGAGGATCTTGGTGACGTCAAAGCTCAGTTCCGCCTGGCGAGGGGCATAGACCTCCCCCGTGGGAGCGAGAGCGGCCACGATGGTGCCCCGCTCCACAATCACCTTTTGGCTGTAGGTTGTGGCCTCTTCCCCGCTACGCAGAAGGCGGTATCCCCATAGCCCGCCCCCGACCAGAACGGCAGCCAACACAAGGATGACTAAAGCTTTGGGTATCTTCATTGGTTCCTCCCAATATATGGTACAGCCCCCCCTCAGAGCGGTTACTGAGATTGAGAGGCAGGCAGAATCTGCAGAACCCGAATGGAGCGGGCGGTATAACTGCCATCATCGTGCCTCGTCCCTGAAACCACCACCCTTTCGCCGGCCCCCAGATCGCTGATAGCCACCGTGGTGTACTTCTCGATCATGGTGGTATCGGTGGTCTGTACTGAGATGTCACCTTCTTGGGTGGTGACGATCAGGGTGTCGCCCTCGACCGCCTCGATGGTGCCCATGATGCCGCCAGCAAATCGCTCTGCGCCTCTCTGCCCTGGCTGGGGGGTCCCGAACAGACCTGGGACTTGACCACCCGGTCCCCTGAACCGCTCCCGGCCCTGGTTAGCCCGGGCTTGGCCAAAGGACATCCCAGCCCAAAAGGAACCGGCTACCACGGCTATAATCACTAACACTGCAACGATGCTGATTACAGTCTTTTTCATGTCTCTCCTCCCTTAGAATCACTGTTTTACGTACGTGTCAAAGAACTGAATTGATCTTTCCATAGCTATCCCAAAATGATTTGATATATTGTGGTTGTCATTTTCATAGGTGTAGAGCTCAACAGGCTTACCCACTTTTTGAATTTGGCTACTCAAGGTTTCAGAGAATTCGACGGGGACCGAAGAATCTGCGGTGCCATGGTGAACCTGGATGGGTCCTGATAAATCACTCAAATAGGAATTCGGCGAGATAGAGGCCCAAAACTCTGGGTTTTCTTCAGGAGAGCCGTACAAATCAAATAACTCCTGTCGCCATCTTCTTCTACTACTGTTAGGATTTGGCGCTGGGATAGAGTTGCCGTCATCATAACGACGATGCCACCGCTCAAATAAATCCGGATATGAGGCCACAACGCCAGCCCAAATAACCCCGGCCTTAATATCTTCTGTCACGACCATAGATTGTAGCGTAATATGTCCCCCCAGCGAATGTCCCCACATCCCTATCCCGTCAGGGTCGGCGTCTGGGTAGTTCTTTATAGAAGATACAGCATTGAGGACATCTATCGTATAGGCAGGTGAGCCATATCCACTCGCCGCCTCTCCCTCTGAGTTGCCGTGCCCTCGGTAATCAGACTTGAAAACGATGTACCCATTTCTGGCAAAGGCATCCACATAGGCCACATAACGTTCCGCGGTTCGGTACTGGTCAGGGGGAATGTAACCATGATTAAAAATAACGACTGGCCAGCCGCTTTCAGGCTTTTCTCCCTTAGGTATCGTTAGCAGGGCATATATTTTTAGCCCTTCAGATAGGTAGGAAGCAATGTACCGGTCGTAATTAGAACCGGGGTCAAGCGTTTCTTCAATCGTAATCTCGCTACCGGGATACGCCTGTTGTCGCATCACCTCGATCATCAAAGGATGCGTCGGAGTAGGGGTCGGTGTGAGCGTAGGGGTGACAGTCGGCGTCGGTGTGGCTGTCGGGGTGGGCGTGAGCGTCGGTGTAGCTGTCGGGGTGTCAGTCGGCACGGCCGTTGGTGTAAAAGCTGAGCTGTTGATATCTATCGCTTCAGCCACCGTCTGTAGTGCCGGTTCCTGGGGCGTCCCAGCCGGGGCCAGGAAGTGGATGTAGGCTTCATAGCCGCCAACGGCTGCCAACAACATCGCGACGAGTAGAATGAACCAGGTTCTGCGTTTTACCATCGAATCTCCTGTGAACTGATAGATGTGGGCAGTGCGAAGGTGAAGGTGCTGCCCTCGCCTTCGGTGCTCTCCACCCAGATACGTCCTCCGTGGGCTTCGACCAGTTGTTTGGCGATAGCCAGCCCCAGCCTCGCTCCCCCGGTGGCTCGCGACCGCGACTTGTCGGCCCGGTAAAAGCGCTCAAAGACGTAGGGCAAGTCCTTGGCAGCGATGCCGCTCCCCGTGTCCCGCACGCTGACCTCGACCCACTGGCCCTCAGCACGGGCGGCGACGGCGATCTCTCCACCTGGCGACGTGTGGGTCAGGGCGTTGTCGAGCAGATTGCGCAACACCTGACCAATCCGCTGGGGATCAACGTCTACGAGGAGATCCTCCGGCAGGTCAACCTGCACCGTCACCCCCTCGGCCTTCGCTCTGGGGTGGACTGCTTCGACGGCTCTATCCACTATATCGGCCAGGGCCACCGGTTGGCGTTCCAGTTCGAGGTGTCCTGCCTCAGCCAGGGATAGCTCCTGCAAGTCATCCACCAGATGATTGGGGAGCATCGCCTCTTCGTGAAGGGAGTCAATGATGCGCTCCTCCGGCTCCACCACGCCATCCTGCAACGCCTCCAGATAGCCCCGGATGTTGGAGAGAGGGGTGCGCAGCTCGTGAGCCACGTCGGTCACCATGTTGCGGCGCAGCTCTTCAAGCCGGGCCAGCCCGCCGGCCATCATCATCTCGGCGCACTTCTCCGGCCCCACTTCAGCCTCCACCGCCTTCTGGAAATCCACTACCGTATCAGGGCGGATGAGCATGTAGCGCACATCTTTGAAAGTGATGGCCCCGCTATCAACATCCCATTGCACATTGTCGAGGATCGAATTACCCTGGCTCATTTGGACTCCTTTCCAATGTTTGATTTGACAACACAAGCCCTTCGGCGTATACTTCTCATCAAACGCAAGGTTTTCGAATCACGAACACCACTATTGTGGTACAGGTAACACGAATGGGCGAATTTGACGAACACTGCCCTGCATTTCGAACCAAATTCGTGCCATTCGTCCCTTCGTGACCTCCGTGTTTCAACAATTGTCCCAGGAGGATCCAATGCCCAACTATCTTTTCGATTCGACCAAGGATGAATGGCGCCCACATCCGCGGTTCGAGGGGGCCTTCGTCAAGCCACTCATCACATCCGAGATGAACCCCGGTCTCACCCTCAGCCGAGTCAAGCTGCTGCCAGAGGGAGAACTCCCCCCCCACACTCATGAGACCTCCACTGAGACCTTTTACGTACTCAGTGGCGAGGCCCATTGCCGCATCGGAGATGAGGAGACTATTCTGAAGGCTGGACATTGCGGTTACGCCCCGCCAGGCATCAGCCACGCGGTGCGCAACATCGGCCAGGAAGACCTGTACGCCATCTCGATTTTCAACCCACCGCTGGGGTAGTGCTAGAGTGGGAAGTAACTGCGTAACCACCCCACGCCGCCTCATATTATACCACAAAACCTGTATTTCGCACCCCTGAATCTGGCGACCGTCACATGTTTGGGACAAGCTCCTGAAAAGCTGAGGCAGGCCACTGG
>SOHZ01000293.1 GCA_004377365.1 Anaerolineales bacterium
GGTCGAAGCGCAGTTGGATGATCTTGTCCAGGTAGCGCTGCGGGGTGATTTCCTCCATTTTGCCCAGCTTGTAGTGGGCCTTCACCGCCGCCTGCACGATCTCATGCGAAGCGCCCAGCACAAAAATGGTGCCCCGCTTGCCCATCATCAGCTTGATGGCTTCCAGCACCTGCACCGTCTTTTCCGGCAGACAGCGGTCCAGGTCGTCAATAAAGATTACCAGCACTCCCTTGGTATCGTCGAACTCTCCCTCGGCGGTACGGTCACGGGCCACGTACCAGCGCAGCAAGCGGTCAAAGACCTCCTGGAACTCGTCCAGGAAAGCCAGGTTGGTCCTGAAGCGGGACTCGGTCTGGAAGGCGGTCAGGTCTATGTCCAACCGGCCGGCCGTAAAGACTCGCGTCAGGGTGCTGATGACCGCCTCGGGGATCTTAATTTTGTCCTTCTTAGGCTCGGCCAGTTCGGCTAGGAGGGCCTGCCAGTTCCCGTCGCGCCGCATCTGGCGCAGCACCTCCTCGATGAGGGCCACGAAAAGGGCCTCCTCGCGCCCATACTTCCAGGCGTTGAACCAGACCGTCTTGCAAGGACGGAACTTTTTCGTGAAGGCCAAACCTTGATCGTCCACAGCAACGAAAGACACCGGCTTTGTCTCATAGCCCTTGGTCTCGTCCAGCTTGGCCCGGATGCGGCGCATCAGGGTCGTCTTGCCGCTGCCCCACTCGCCGTGCACGCCGATGGTCAGGGGCGTAAGGGTGTCCCTGGCGGCGATGATGCGGGCAAAGGTATCGGCGTAATGCTCGAACTGGAAATAAGCCGTCTCGGCCCGGCCCACCGGCTCGTCGTTAAAGATGAGCGGAGTGATGAGCGTCCTACCGCTTTCTTCGGCCATGGCCTTCCTCCATTCCTAATCCACAAACCGGTACTTGATCAGCGTCCACAGGGCGATGGGTGCGTCCCAGAAACCGATCTTTTTGCCCTCGTGGTACTCGCGGCCATAATAGGAAATGGGCACCTCAAAGATACGATGGCCCCGCTTGAGCACCTTGGCCGTGATCTCGGGCTCCAACTCAAAGCGCCGCGCGTGAAGGGGGATGCCCTTGATAACCTCGGCCCGGAAGGCTTTGTAGCAGGTCTCCATATCGCTGAGGATGGTGTTGTAGAGAAGGTTGGTGGTCAGAGTGAGGATCTTGTTGGCCACCATGTGCCAGAACAGCATGGCCTTGCGCGGTCCCAGAAACCGGGACCCATAGACCACTTTCACCCGGCCTTCGACGATGGGCTGGATCAGCTTGGGATAGTCGCGGGGGTCGTACTCCAGGTCGGCGTCCTGGATGACCAGGATATCGCCCGTGGCCTGCTCGATCCCCGTCCGCACCGCTGCCCCTTTGCCCTGGTTGGCCTCGTGATAAAAGACTTTCAGGTCACCCTCCTGCTCCTCCTCCTGGAGGATGTCCCGGCTGCCGTCGGTGGAGCCGTCGTCAACGACCACGATTTCCTTTTCCAGTTCCAGGGGCGAATCGTCCTGGCGGCCGATGATGTGGTTGCCGGGGATGACCACCTTGACCGCCCGCACCTGTCGCAGAATCTCGCGGATGGTCTCTCTTTCGTTGTACACTGGCATAATGACTGAGAGCTTCAAAGTACTCCTCCTGTCACGAGTCATTATAACCCATCCCCTGCTATCTGGCAAATGATGTCCTCAGTGTCGGTAGCGCTGTCATTGCGAGGAGCGCAGCGACGAAGCAATCTCGTTTGGCCAAGTCAGGAGATTGCTTCGCTTCCTTCGGCTTCGCTCAGGACAAGCTCCTCCAGTCGCTCGCAATGACTGACAGGCGGTGTCGTATTTCACCGACAGATCTGGGATATACGTTGAGAAAAGTGACCGTTCCAAGTTTGGTGAGGGATATTGAGAAGACCCGCTCTTGCCTGAAAAAGGCTTTTGTGGTACAATAACATTACAAACGTGTGGTGAGCGTAGCCGAGTGGTCAAGGCACCTGGTTGTGGCCCAGGAGATCGCGGGTTCAAATCCCGTCGCTCACCCCTTGCATCACAATCCTTCCAACGAGAAAGTGCAGCAGGGCGGCGAGGGCGGTAGCTGCCCGTGACGATCCCTCCTCATGGGCAGGGACGGCCTCGGGTAACTGCCGTTTTTGCTTTTCTGTAGTGCCCAAGCCCCTGTCAAGCCCCCTGGAGGGAAATTTTAAGGTCGAGAAGAGCAGGATTTTCCGATCTCCCCCGTGAGGAAATGAGCCTGTATAGAGGATTAGGCAAAATGATTCTGCGTGGTTAGTAGCTAGGCAGCACGGCCCAGTCTGCAACTTCGCACAGCTGATGTAGGAGGTCAATATGGACGTATCCAAGAAGAAGCGATTGGCAAATATCACTGATGAAGTAGGTGAACTGCATCCGCTGCTTCATGCGCTCCTCCCAAAGCTTCAAAACGTTATAGACGTTGAATACACCCATGGAGCTTCAGAAATGGGAGCCGATTTCGTCATTTCCTACAGGAACGAAATCTTCCAAAACACCGAGTACATAGGTGTCATTGCAAAAGTCGGTAAAGTCGTTCAGGATTTCTCTGATATCGAGAGACAGATCGATGAATGCTCGATCCCTAGAACGTTTTTCGGTGGCAAAGAAAAGATATGCCTCGATGAAATCTGGGTAGTCGTAACGCAGAACATCAGCAAGGGAGCCCAGGAGAAGATTCACGAGAAATACTCGCTGCGGAAGATCACGTTCGTTGACGGATCAAGGCTGGCGAACTTGATCGACAAGTATATGCCAGTCTTTTGGAGTCAAGTGTCCCTCGAAGTCGGCGAGTACCTGACAGCTCTTCACGCCAGGAACGAGGAAGCAGATCGAGCCCTTAGCCTGATCCAGATCGGCGACGAGGGACTCTACATCAAGCAAGACATCTACGAGTTTCCACGGCTCGAGTACAGGATAAAAATGCGGAAGAAGCGAGTCAAGCCCAGAAAGGTATCCATCGAGGATATCCTGGGTCAGCAGAAATTGGTCTTAATCGAAGGAGGCATGGGTTCGGGCAAATCCAAACTCATTAGGCGCATTGTCGAGCGTTCTACCAGACCCGAGGTCTTCATTCAGACCAAGACTGTTCCGGTGCCAACAACATACCGTGAATTACAGGACTGCTTTGGGGGCGATATCCAACGACTCATTGAAGAAACGGTCCCTGAGGAATTGCGTCTGAAACATGATGATGCTTCCTTCCTAGTACTTATCGACGGCATAGATGAGAAGAACGTCCCCATGGAAGAGCAAATCCAGGCTCTTAGCTCATTGACCGAGTGTGTCAGGACCACAACTAGGACCAAAGCCATTGTCACCTCCAGGTATCTTGCAGGTCTGGACAATACGTGCGAACTTGAACATGAAATCGCCAGGTACGAATTGCCTCCACTCAGTCTAAGGAAGACCATCGAATTCCTCAAAGCCCTCTGTACCAAGCTTAACCTGTCGAACCGATTAATCGAGGACTTGAAGAGATCGCAGCTTTTCAAAGAACTTCCACGAAGTCCTATCGCCGCGATACTTCTCGCGAAGCTTCTCAACGAGAATCCTAAAGACCTGCCTTCTAACATAACGGAACTTTACGCCCAATACACTGAGCTCATGCTCGGACGCTGGGACATTGACAAAGGCCTCCAAACCATGAAAGAATATCAGGTTCTTGATCACCTCTTGATTCAGATGTCAAAGAATCTCCTTG
>SOHZ01000233.1 GCA_004377365.1 Anaerolineales bacterium
GCTTCGTCGCGGAGTTTATCCTGAGCCTGTCGAAGGGCTCCTCGCAATGACAGATGGGGCTGCTTTTCTAGATCATCTGCGTACGCCCAAGCCGTTTTAGCCACGCCCTTTTCAATTTGTGCCCATTTCTCACCAACTGGCCCGCGCCTTGCGTCGCCTGTACCACAGCAAGCCAAGGAGAAAGGCCAGCAAGAGCAAGAGCAGGACGAGGATGGGCACGAGGATAGCCAGCACAGACGCTGCCAGGGATGCTATATCCTCGGCCAGGCTGACGATCGGGTTGAGGGTGCCACCGCTGGTCCCGGTGATCACCGGCCGCACTGTAGCCTTGGCCGCGTGGACGCCGCCAGCCAGGATGAGGCCACAGATCATGGCCAGGATCGGGTGGATGTCGGCAATGACGTTGGAACTGGCGGCGAAAAGGACAGCCCCGGCCACCGGCCGCACAAAGGTCTGGATGACGTCGTTGATGCTGTCCACGGCCGGAATCTTGTCAACGGTCATCTCAATAAGCAGCAGGACGACCAGAGTGCCGATGACCCACCAACTGGTCAGGACATCCCAGGGCTCGTTCAGGGTGATCAAGTCGGGGAAAAAGCGGGCCGTCAGAGCCGTGACCAGCAGGGGCATGTAGGCGTTCAGGCCTGCCGAGGCAGAGAGCCCCAGGCTGGTAGCGATGTTGGAGAAAGCTTCGATCATTTTCATCACCTCTCTTGACAGAATCTAGATGGTGCTGTATAATGTATATGCCATTTTCCTGTGCCGCAATAGTGGCGATTGAGGAGGTCATCAATCATGAGCACAATGGTGAGAACTCAGGTCTATCTTCCCAAAGATGTATACGAGGAATTACAGGCCCGGGTCAAGCTAACCGGCTTATCAATGGCGGAGCAGATCCGCCGAGCCCTGCGCGAGTACCTGCAAAGCGAACAGGACGAGGGAGTGGTGCTCCGCGATGACGATCCTATCTGGCAGATTGTGGGAGCAGCCTCCAGTGGTCCCAACGATGTCTCCGTCCATCATGATAAATATCTCTATGGGTGGCAGAAGGACCAATGAAA
The DNA here is from genome assembly GCA_004377365.1 of Anaerolineales bacterium. Lineage (GTDB taxonomy): Bacteria > Chloroflexota > Anaerolineae > E26-bin7 > E26-bin7 > E26-bin7. The sequence goes on from SOHZ01000233.1 coordinate 1,062, forward strand.
CTGTTCGTTGATACAGGTGCCTGGTACGCGCTCTACAACGATGTGGACGACTACCACCACCAAGCTTCAGCTTTTCTACAAGAATTGGTCGGTCAGAGAAGCTGGCTGTTTACCAGCGACTACATTTTCGATGAAACCGTGACCTTGCTACGGGCCCGCCTTGGTCACAAGAAAGCCGTTGACTTTGGCCACTGGATTCGACAAAGCGAACCGGTAAGGATGCTTGAGGTTAATCCCGGGGTGCGAGAGGCAGCCTGGGAGATGTTTGTCAGATACCACGACAAGGATTTCTCCTTCACCGATTGTACCAGCTTTGTCCTCATGCGTCAACTGAGATTGACGGATGCTTTCGCTCTGGATGATCACTTCGAGCAGATGGGCTTTGTAATGTGGCCTCGGACTGACTAGCGACCCCTTCTTACCTTTCAGGTGCTTGATGGGGAAGTAGCTATCTGACTTTGGCTCTGGTTAGTCTCATTATACCAGAGGTTTTGTCTCTTGACAATACTTGCGCAGCGAATCAGTTCACATCGCACAGCGTTCCACGGCTTCCAAAACCTTTTTCAAGACGGGCTTCTTTTTGAAAAAGAGCACTTCCCCCGGTACTTCTGCCAGATCCTCCTGGCTACATTTTACCCCCTCGTAGATCAGTACGACGAGGTCCCTGCGCCCTGCCTGGCGGAGCTTCTCTACCTTGCGCCTCAGGTAGTTGGGGTGCCAGAAGCCAACGATTTCCAAAAGGGCCCGTCGGCCGTCTTTGACGTGGGTGAAGGAAAAGTCAGGAATCATCACAGTGTCGCCCAGAGGGATGACCTCATCCTCGCGACGCAGTTCCCACTGACGCCTGGCCCGTCTGTACTTGGCCTCGAACTCGGCGGCCAAGTCCGCCTCCAGCTTGCTGTCGAAAGGGCCACTGCCTTTGTAGTAGGAGCGCAGCCCTGAACGCGGGTCCAGGCGGTAGAGAAGCGGACCTTTTTGGGTATTCTTCATCCCTGGCGGTGGAGGGATGTGGATGTCAGCCTCCATCTTCCAGTTGCGGCACAGGAGGAGAGCGGGCAGGAACTTGGCCATCTGCCGCCCATAGCGGGTGGTGGCCTGTACGAAGGGGGAGATGGGCCCGTCCAGAGTGATCTCATAACCACCAATGCGACCGGGCTTACCGCGGACGCCTCTGGCTTCTCTGATGGTGTGCATTAGTTTGAAGAGCTTGATGAATTTGAAGACGTCCTTGTAGCCATCGCCCACAAAGATGCGCATCTCGCTGGCCCAATAGAGGAGGCCCCGCGCCAGTTCCAGGTTGTAGCGTTCGATGAGCTCACGGGGAGATACCTGGGGCACCTCTTGCAAGACCTGCTCCTCGTTCAGGTCAGCGTAGAGGGCTTCTTCGACGGTCTGGGTTGTAAGGCCCAACTCTGCGGCTGCGTCAGTGATGACTTTGGTGCGGGTGGTGTGGTGCAGTAGGTCGGGGCGGGCTATCACTGGCCCCTGCTCTGCTGCTCGCAGAAAAAGCTGCTCTCGCAAGGTCCCTGGTTCGATGGGGGGATCCGAGGCGAAGCAGCAGCCGTCGGAGAGGGTCTTGGCCAACCCCCGGATGACAGGATAGTCCAGGCTCTCGCCCTCATAGTCGGAGAGGGCCTCCTCCAGATCCCCGCGCTTTCTTCCCACATGGTCGCGATAGAGAGCCGTGAGGTCGGCGGCTATCTTGAGACATCTCTCGTCTTTCATCCCCAGGGGCTTGGTCCAGACCTTGCCCCCGCCCCATCCCAGCCGGGGCCGGATTAGATCAGCGGTCAGCATTTTTCGCTACCTTGTACTCCACCTTCCGTCTCCGCCTGTAGGAAATCCCCTCCTCGATGGTTCCTCTGACAATGATCTCGTAAAGCAGGGCTGTCTTGTTCTCCTGCTTTCTCAAGATGCGCCCCAGACGCTGGACGTACTCGCGGGCACTGGCGGTGCCGCCCAGCACCACCGCCACCTTGGCCTCGGGCACATCCACTCCCTCATTAAGCACCCGCGACGTGACGATGGCCCGGTAGCGTCCGCTCCTGAAGCCTTCCAGGATGGCCTTGCGCTCTGCGGCCCTGGTCTGGTGGGTGATAGCGGGGATGAGGTGGCGACGAGAGATGCGGTAGGCCAGGTCGTTGTGGGCGGTAAAGACCAGCACCCACTGATGGGCGTGTTCCTTGAGAAGCGATTCCAGCTTTTCTAGCTTGCCCTGGGCGTTGGCCACGATCCGTTTCAGGCGTCTTTCGGCTACCTTGGCCCGGCGGGCTTCGGCGTCGTAGGCACTGCGGCGGGTGTATTCTCCCCACCAGGCGGGGCCGTAACTCTCGCGTAGCTTGTGCTCGCGGTAGTAGGCGGCGTAGACGGTGTGCTCGGCGTCGTAAGCTGCCCTTTCCTGGGGGGTCAGGTCTACCCGGATGCGCTCGGTGCGATACTCGGCCAATTGCTTGCCGGTCAGTTCGTCAATATGCTTGACATAAACGACAGGGCCAATCAGGTCTTCCAATGACCAATGATTTGTTTCAGGATAGGTCGCGGTCAGACCCAGGCGGTGGGGGGCGGGGCTCATGAGGGCGATTTCCCGCCAGGAGGGGGTGGGCAGGTGGTGCACCTCGTCAAAGACCAGCAGCTTGAAGGTGTTTCCGACCTCGGCCACCAGGTCGCC
>SOHZ01000617.1 GCA_004377365.1 Anaerolineales bacterium
TTGCACAGCGTTCACCAATTGCTGAAGAACATAAGTCATGTTAAAATCTCCTGTTTCTAGATTATTCCACAGCAAGGTGGGCCAAGGTTTAACCTTGGCCCACCTTTGAAGGTAAACTCCTACTGCATTAACTCTTCCACCGACAGCCCATGCTCTGAGAGCGAGGCCTCGTATTCAGCGGGGTCAACCGTTCTGTACCACTTGAATGCTTTGGCCGCAGCATCGATCTGGACGATGTGGACGCTCTTGATCATGTCCCCCTCTGAAGTGGGGCTCATGATGCCGGTGACACCCTCGACGTCCTTTATGGTGGCCAGGCCATCGCGAATGCACTCACGGTCCTTTTCCAGGTCGCCGGTGAGCTCGCCGCAGTTCTGCAAAGCCTGGACGAAAAGCTGAATAGCGTCGTAGGTCAGGCCTCCAGTGGACTCTGGATCCTTGCCCACCTTATCCCTGAACTTTTGGATGAAGGCCTGGGTGTTCTCGCCGGCTATATCCAGCGCCCAGTGGGTGGTGAAGAAGAGCCCGTCGCACTCCTGGCCACAGAGCGTGATCAGGTCTGGGGACTCCCATCCGTCGTGGCCGATGATGCGGATCGTCCCCCCACCAGCTGGCGTAAGACCCAGTCTGTTGGCCTGCTGTACGATCAGAGGTACTTCATCGTAGTACTGAGGGACATAGAGGACCTCAGCGCCCGAATCCTTTATCTTGGTCAATTGGGCGGTAAAGTCCTTGTCGCCGGTGGTGAAGGTCGTGAAGGCTACCATCTCGCCGCCTAGCCCTTCCCAGACCCTCTTGAAGAAGTGGCCCTGGAAGTAGCAGGCATCGCTGCCGATGTCGAAGAGCACCGCCCCCTTGGTGGCGTTAAACTCGTTCATGCCGAACCAGGCGTTCACCCCCGCCTGGAAGCTGTCAATGAAGGGGACGCGGAAGACCCAAGGCCGACGCAGAGTAGTATAGGGGTTGGTGGACCAGGGGCTGATCATCAGACAATCGAGCTCGTTGCAGACGGCACCAGCAGGGATGGCATTCTTGCTGGCGTTGGCCCCGATGTGGACCAAGACCTCGTTCTCGGAGATCAGCTTCCTGGCTGCGGCAGCGGCCGACTCGGGCTTGTTCTCATTGTCCTCGACGAACAGCACGATGGTGTACTTCTGCCCGCCGATCTCTACCCCGCCGGCGCCATTGATCTCATCGCGTGCTATCTCCGCGCCAGCCACGCAGGCCTCTCCTACCGTGGGAATGGCCCCGGTGATCTCGGCGTTGACGCCCACCTTCAGCTCCCCTCCGTAGGGAACTGTCGGCTTAGCTGGCCCGCAGGCAGAGAGCAGGGTAAAGGCAAATATCAGACTCAGGACTAGTATCTTCTTAGACATGTTTTTTCCTCCTTAATCTTAGTTTGGCGATTGGACATTTTCCCTTTATGATATGAGACTCTCAAGAAACTCAAATCACAAAATCACCCCCTTTCCTTCCCGTTTGCGCCAGCCGATCCCGCCACGGGGGTGTCCGCCAGCGCATAAGCTACGGCATGATTGCCGAAACACCAGAGCGATCCGGGGAAGTACCCCTCAATCAACTTGCTCACCACCCATCACATCGAGCGTGACCCTATGACCCAGGACTGTAAAATCTACCCCTTTGACCTACAGCGGAATCCGATAGTGAACTATCTTACAGCTTGCTGCGGGGTAGTTCACTTCACAGGTGCGCTTTAAAGCGGCGCGCCACCCGGCGGCAAGCTTCGCTGAGAAAGTCTATGTCTGCCTCCGTGTGAGCGGTGGAGACCGCGCCATGGCCGGGGACCACGTGCACGTCTTCCAGCAGCAGGGCCAGTTGCAACGCCTTTTCGCCCAAGACGACGTCGCACACAGCCGGATTGAACACATCCTCTGGTCTTTCCAGTCGGGTGTCGTCCTCGTAGGGAAAGCGGAGTATGGCCATCGAGCTGCCAGTCAGCACCTCGTTTCCGTAGCCCGTGCAGCGGGCGTAGATACCCTCCTGGACGAAGGCTGTTTCCAATGTTCGGCGGGTCTTTTGGCCCAACTCAGCCAGGCGGGGATAGATTTCCTCCTCGTGAGCGACTAGATAGCTCATGGCCGTTTTGGCAGCCAGTAGCGAGGCCGGGTGAGCGGAGTAGGTGCCGCCGGAAAACTTGACCTTGCTACCCCCCTCGCGCCCGACCAGGCCCAAAATATCGGCCCGGCCGGCCACGGCGGACACCGGCATGCCGCCGCCTATCACCTTGCCAAAGGTGGCCAGGTCGGCTTGCACGCCATAGAGCGCGCCAGCATTGCCAGCGTGGAAGCGAAAGCCAGCAATCACCTCGTCCAGGATGAGCACCGCGCCGTATTGATGAGTCAACTCACGGGCGGTTTGCAGGTACTCGCGGCTAGCTGGCATAAGACCACCGGAGCCGATGAACGGCTCGACGATGAAGCAAGCCAGGCTATCGCCGTATTGACGAAAGTGGTCGCGCAGCCTGTCTGGGTCGTTGAAGCGGGTGATCACCACCTCATCGGTCAGGGCTGGGGGGAGACCATGGGTTTCGACCCGTTCAAAGCCATTGCCGTTGTCGGCGTAAAAGCTGATGCCCTTGAGCCCCCACGGCTGCGCGCCGTGCCAGCCGCCGCCCACTTTCATCACCAAATCGCGCTCAGTGAAAGTGCGGGCCAGCAGGATGGCGTACATGGTGGCCAGGGTGCCGCTGGTGGTAAAGCGCACCCGCTCGGCCCCGGTCTGCTGGCAGAGAATTTCAGCGGTTTCCGCCTGCAACCGGTCGGTGAAGCCTGTCTGCAATCCAAAACTCGCTTCGAACGCGGAGGCCAGAGCCGAAGTGACGACCTCTGGGTTATGACCCAGAATGTTGGCGAGGTGCCCCTGCCAAAAGTCCAGGATGTCGTGGCCGTCCTCGTCTTTTAACCAAGCTCCTTGGGCGGCAACGATACGTGGCGGGAAGGGCTGCATGAGCCGTAGAGCGTGGCTGCCGCCGTCCAGCAGGTATTTCTTTGCCTTTTCGTTGAGTGCCGCCGACTTGGGGGAATGTTGGGTGTAGGCTTCCGCAAGTTCGGCCAGCAGGCGGGTGTGATCTCTTGTTTTCATGAATTCCCTCCAATTACATCTGTTTCTATCGAACCCGGTTCGAACTGGGCTCTAATCCATCAACTGAGGGCCTACGCGCGGCATAGCCCAAGGTCGTCTTGTATACAAGGGGTCTATAGTTAATCCGGGTAAACTCCCGGCTATGCCGGGGTGACACACAGAGTTTGACAATTCCAGGAAAATGTAGAACCTCACTTTAGTGAACCGCTCAAAGTTCAGCGTAAAGGAGGTTCTACATGAAAACGCACCATAGTTTATGCCATACGAAGTGGGATTGCAAGTACCACATCGTGTGGATACCGAAATATCGCAAGAAAAGACTGTTCTGGGAATTGCGGCAAGAGCTCGGGCCAGTACCGCGAGAGCTGGCTACGCACAGAGGGGGATAGATACTGGAAAGGCGATTGCGGCCAGACCACGTGCCCATACTTATCTCCATTCCGTCAAAGTTTGCAGTGTCACAGGTAGTGGGCTACATCAAGGGAAAGAGTGCGCTCTACATAGCCCGGAGCTACCTGGGACGGAGAAGGAACTTCAAAGGACAACACTTTTATATTATAGCAAAAAAAGTGTCTATAGTCAAGCCCGACAAAAAGCTGGAGATTACCCATATCTCAAGGAGTGC
>SOHZ01000566.1 GCA_004377365.1 Anaerolineales bacterium
TCCAAGCTGCTCTTCACTCGTGAAAACGCACTATGGAACTTTCCGAGAAAGCTAGTGTATGCAAAGGAGGTGATGGTCATCGAGAATTCTTTTGACAAATCAGCTTGAAAGGTATAAAATGAAAAAAGGAGGCAATGATGAAGAAGGTACTTCGGGCTTTTCTTGTTGCTGTTATACTTCTCAATATTGCTTTGACCCCCGGCACTACTTTGGCGACACGGTCAGAGAAGGATCTGCCAGTAAGGCAGGAACAGCAGGCATGTTGTGGATGTGGAGAATCAGGGGAGTTCCAAGGAAAGGTGAAGATCGAGGAGTTGACCTCCTCAGATCTTCGCAAGGCTCTTAGCCAGGCTCTCGACGATGAGGGCGTAAAGCTGTTACACAGACTATTTGTTAGTAGGGCCTATACTCCACGAGTAAGCGAGGCGTCTGGTTGGAAAATCTACCTCGAAGACAATCCAGAAGATAGCTCAGTCACATTTGTTAATATACCTTTCACAGCTAGCCCCAGAGCTAACCCCCCCGCTTATGCTCGTATTCTTTTCGCTACCGACGGTACAGCGACTTGGGTAGCCGGAGGGAGCTTCATCGAAACCACCGACGGTTCTATAGTTGCGGACATATATGATGTAGTCGACGGTTCACTAGAGCACTACGTCGTTGAGAGAGCCAGCGATGGTACTATCACGAACAAAACGACCGGACTTCACTACCCGACATGAGAGCTTCGGGCCAGCCTAAGCGGTCAGCCATGGTCAGGACTTGCCAACCGGGGCAGCTTGCGGCATACTTAAGCCATCTCAACCTCGAAGGGATGGAAAAATGCCGAATCTCAAGCTGTACCCGCATCTCAAGGGTTTGCTACTCAACCTATACCAGGAAGACAGACTCCCGAGGCATCTCATTGTCACATTGGCCATGATGCTTACAGGTTTGTTCCTCGGGCGGCATGTGCAACTGTGGCAGATGGCCGTGTGGGTACCGGTAAGTATCCAACTGCCCAGCATTGTGCGGCGTTTCGAGCGCTGGGTGGCTGACCCTGGCGTAGAGACAGCCAAGTTCTTTAAGCCCTTTGTGTTGGCTATGCAAGCGAGCTTGGGAAACGAGACGGCGTACTTGCTCATCGATTGTACCCAGGCCGGGAAAAAGTGTCGCACTTTGCTGATTGGGTTGGCGTACCACGGCACCGTGTTGCCGATTGTCTGGAAAACAGTGAAAGGGAACAAAGGTCACGTCACAGGTGAACTTCATCGAACGCTGCTGGAGCAGGTCTATCCCCTTTTTCGTTACCACCGCCGCGTGGTCGTGCTTGGCGATACTGAGTTTAGCAACGAAAAGGTAATTGGTTGGCTGCTCAAGGTCAACTGGGACTTTGTACTCCGGTTTCAGAGCAGCTATTTGCTGCAAACCACGCCTGATGGTGAGTGGCAGTCGGCCCGAGCGCTGTATCAAGCCGCTGGCTTGCAACCTGGTCAAGTCCGCCACTGGGCAGGAGTCACCTTTACCCAAAGTCATCAATTCGCAGATTTGAACGTGACGGCCCAATGGGCTGAAGGTGAAGATGAAGTCATCTGTCTGGTTTCGACACTCCCGGCCAGCGAACAACCGCACGTGGTCTACGAGATGCGCTACTGGATCGAAACCCTGTTTGGCAACCACAAATCGCGCGGGTTTCAATTGGCGCGTACCCATATGACGACCCCCGAGCACATCGACCGACTGGTCTTGGTGCTGGCCATCGCCACGTGTTTGACCTTGGGCCTGGGCACTCACCTAATTCTAATCGGGCAAACGCGTCAGGTTGATCGCGCTGATCGGCGGGATTTGAGCCTTTTTCAGATCGGTTGGCGCTGGTTTTTCAGGCTCTTGGCCTTGGATCGGCTTCATGAGTTCAAAATAGTCTTCAGTTGGAGCTTCAAGCTGCCCCCAGCGGGCTTCCAACCAGCCACTTAGCGGACTATCACGGCTTATGACTCGGTCGCCAAGGGTGAAGTGCGCCTGGTGATCGTTTGAGGTTGGGTGCCAGACTCAACCTTTCACCTGCGGACACTACCTCATGTCGGGTAATGAACGACCGGACAAGAGATCAGAACAGCATCAAATGACTTTTGGTTCGGCGTCTGCTGTTTTGTATGTGGATTCATAAGAAGCTCTGGGTGTCTCCTCGGTAGCGCCCTCGTCTGTGCTATGGCTTGTGCATACTTTCCACCCGTCTATCCTGAGTGTGTGGCCCTCTGCACTGTTCTGTGGTATTACATTTGTATGCTGGGTTATGTCGAGGACTGTAATACTTTGTGTGAGTGGATAGTTGGATAGATAGGCGCAAGATGAGTGCCTGAGCAGGCTAAGCAAGTAGGTCACTCCCGAGATCTCAAAATGGACCTCAAAACTCTGTCCTGTGGCTCCTTAGTGGTTTTCAGGCTTCTCTTGACAATCTTGTTCGGCTGGTAGCAGAGGCCTAGTACATTGTGGTGGAAATTAGCATACAGTTAGTTCCGTGACACCATACTGCATATAGTATAAACACGTTCGCGTCCCAAATATATCGGAGCAGTCAGGGATGTCAACGGGCCGGTGTACTAGACCTCTGCTATTGGGTTGAAAGGATCGCGTAAGACTATGCAGCAACCTACCTTTTTAGGAGCGATCGTCGGTTTACTCGCTGTCTGCATTTTTCTCCTAGCATACCCTTTTTATCTCCGCCGTTACAAACCAGCGCGCTACAAGGGGTTATGGGAGGTGGTGGGGAGTATTTATGAAACTCCACAGCGAGCTTTACGCTATTTTTTCGCCCTTTCTTTCGCTATTATCGTGGTCATAGTTATCCCTTCCTTGCCCCCGCCTGTGCAAGGAGCATTGGCTCGGCTGCTATTTCCTTTTGTTATCATCTTCTTTGCAGTAGCGTTTGGGCTGAGGTTGTTAAAGGTAGAAAAGAAGGTAGAAGAGCTAGAGAAAAGATTGGAGGATTTGGAAAACAGACAGAGTTAGAGAGAGGTGTTCCACCTGCGAGCTAGCTAAAGCAAAAGGGGATAGGACTAATGGCCAAAAAAGGCGATAAGCTGGTAAAGGGAGCATGGGTTGTGATGACCGTCTCGATGTTAGCTAACCTGATTTATGAGTTCTATTGGAACAGAAGAATCTCACCGTTGAGCGTACTCTTCCTTGTGGCGTTGGGAGTGTATGTAGTTGGACTACTGACCGGTAAAACCATGGTAGGAGATCGTAGAGTAGGGATTGCGCTCTCGCTCGTCGGTTTTCTCGTTGGGATTGGCCTTGCGCTGATTACGCTAATTACCTCGATGCGCTAATGTCGGGGGAGGCGGAGTAGATTCGATATAAGCGGGTTACGTTGTTTCACAGTAAGGTAAGCGAAGGAGGAGACTGAAATGAAGGATTTGCAAAGAGTGGTTCATCTGGCGGTGACAGACCCGGATTTCCGTGCGAAACTCGTAGAGGACCCAAAGGTGGCCATCGCTTCATCTGGCCTGAGATTGGGCGCTGATGAACTGGCGGCCATCTCTGAGCTTTGCCACCTCATCGCCCTCCCGGCAGGTGCGCTGGTAGCCACCGTCTTGGCCTCTAACCTAAGGGGGAAATGGGGTTAGAGATAGCCGACCCAATGAGCGACGAACCAGTCAAAAGGGTATACGCTTTCATAACGGACTTAATTCACCAGGGGGAGATGCTCTCTAACATCGTGGGTATATGGGAGTCAGCTCTCCCATTGGATAAGGAAGAGGGCACTCCATCTTTGCTCCTGGCCATTCTGTGCTGTGAGGCAGCGGGTGGGGACGAAGACCAGGCAACGACGATAGCGGCGGCCTGGTTCTTGCTTTATCTTGCTGCCAAGGTCCTGGACGACGTCGAGGATGATGACACCCCTCTAACTCCCTGGTCTGCTATCGGAGTACCTCAGGCCATCAATGCCGCCACGGGGTTGATCTTCGTCTCCCAGTTGGCCCTTGCCCGCCTTCCCCTGATGGGGGCTGATAGAGAACTTGCCCTCTCCCTCCTTGAGGACTTTAACCGCACCACCCTCCGAATGTGCGCCGGACAACACGCCGATCTCACAGAGGGTAGCAATCTCTGCCTGGAGCGCTGTCTCTCGATAGCGGGAGCCAAATCGGGCGAGTTCTTCGCCCTGGCCTGCCGGGCCGGGGCACTCCTGGGAACAGACGAGGTTGCCCCCTATTCAGAATTCGGGTATAATCTGGGTGTACTCATCCAGATATGCGACGACTTTGAAGGCCTCTGGAACCCGCAGGGCCGAAGTGACCTGGCGGCGGGCAAGAGAACGTTGCCCGTTATCTATGCCCTCACCGTTGCTCCCCCAAACGTAAGAGAACACCTGGAACGGCTCCTGGTCAAAGCCAACGGCGAGCGGGAAGCCGAAGAAGAGGCACGAGGAGTCATCACCGAACTCGGCGCTCCTCATTATCTGCTGATAGAAGCCCAAGTCCGCCGTCGGAGGGCGGAAGCGGCTTTGCGCTCTACGGGAAAGTTCTCCTTTGCCCACCGCCGGCTCATGACCCTGCTTGACGAGCATTTCAGGATTCCGGATGATGCAATCAAAATCCCTCTTCCTTCAGATTCAACCCAGGATCAAGCTCGGGCTCTATTGGGCTCCTTTCTATCTCCCCCTGATTACCCTGGCCCTGCTGGTAGTGGCCTTTAAATATGCCTGGGTCCAACCTTATGATGGCCTTGAATGGTCCCGGATCACCTACGAGGTGGAAAAAGTGGATGGCCCCGCCGCCGAAGCAGGCCTTCAAATCGGAGACGTCATCCTTGCACTGAATGGCGCCGCCTTCAAGGAAGTGCATCCCCTCTATGGGAATAAGAAGGCAGGAGGGAGAGTCCTCTTCACCGTACTACGTGAGGGGGAACTCCAACTGGAGCTCACCTTAGAACGGCCCTCTCCTCGCATCCTGGCCCTTCGTCTGCAACCCATCATCGTCGCCCTCGGCTTCTGGCTCTTCAGCACCGTCCTTTTGGCTTTGAAGCCTGCCTCGGGAGAGGTGCGCCTCTTCTTCCTCTTCAGCCAACTGGGAGTTATGGTGTTGGCGGCAGGAGAGGTCTCCACCTTCCTCGTGGACTGGGCCTCCCGCCTTTTCAACCTCTCCTTCTGTCTCCTCTCCCCCCTTACCATCCACTTTCATCTCGTCTTCCCCAGGTTCAAAACCTTCCCCCACAGGCGCTTTATCCTCGGCCTCCTGTACGGCCTCGGTTTGGCCTTGTCCCTGCCCTTCATCGTCTCTGGCCCCCGCCTTGCCACAAGCCCCTGGCATCCTCTTCTGTACAACCTGGCGCGGCTCTACTTCGCCCTCTCCATCCTCGTAGCGGTGGTATCCCTCATTCACACTTATATCACCACCCCATCGGAAAGACGCCGCATCAGGCTCATCGTCCTCGGAACAGCCCTTGCCTTCGCCCCCCTCGTCTTGTTCTCCATCCTCCCCGAGCTCCTCCTGGCCCCCGCCATCTTCCCTTACGAGCTCTCTTTCCCCTTCCTCATCCTCATCCCCCTCTCCTATGCCTATGCCATCTCCAGGTACAAATTGGTGCAGATTGACCTCATCCTCAACCGAAGCGTGGTCTACTTCTCCATCGGCCTCATCTGGGCGGGCCTCTATCTGGCCTCGGTGATGGCCCTGGACTATCTGCTGCCTTCGGCCATGATCGGCCGACCCCTTTTGGGGGCTACCATCACCTTCATCATGGCTGCCTTCTTCGCCCCCCTCAAGGAGAGGATCCAGACACTGGTAGATCGGGCCTTCTACGGCGGTTGGTACGACTATCGCCGCGTCATCAACGGGGCCAGCCGAGGCTTAAGTCAGGCTCTCGATGTAACGCAACTCGTGGAGGTCCTGGTGAACGGGGTGGACGCTACCATGCAACTCGAGGGTGCCGCTCTCTTCCTGGCCGAAAGCGATGGCTCGCTGACTGTGCGGGGGAGTGTGGGCTTCAATGAGGAGATAACTTCCGCTCAAGTGAGAGGCGATGGGCCTCTGGCTCGTTTCTTACGAAGCAACGCTGGGCCCATCGAGACATCCTGGTTGCGCCAGGCCTTAGAGGATGATCTCTCCGCCGAGGAACGGGCTCTCCTGGCTGGCGATGAGATTCGGTTGTGGCTGCCCCTCGTCTCCAAAGAAGAGCTACAAGGGGTGCTCCTCCTGGGAGCCAAGCTGGCCGATGAACTCTTCGACGCCGAAGACCACCGAATCCTGGGAACCATGGCCCAACAGGCAGCCCTGGCCGCAGAGAACGTGCGGCTGGTGGAGGAGCTACGCCGCCAGTTGGCCGAATCGGAGGAGGCTCACCAACGCCTGCTGCGCGGGCGGGAGGAGGAGCGCAAACGCCTGGCCCGAGAAGTGCACGACAGGGCGGTCCAGGATCTCATCAGGCTGTCTCACGAACTGGGGACCTGCCAGGGTCTCTTGAAAGGCTCCCCCCTCAACGAACGCCTGGAAGGAACACGGGGGGAGATGCTTGACCTCCTGGGCGAGCTACGGCGCATTTGCACCCATCTGCGCCCTCCCACCCTGGACATTTTAGGGCTGGACTCGGCCATCTGTTCTCACGTGGATGCTTTCAGTACGCAGTGGACGGGCACCGTTGACCTCGACCTGGCCAAAGACAAGAAGGATTTGTCCGAGGAAGTGGCCATCTCCCTCTTTCGCGTTTGTCAAGAGGCCCTGGCTAATGTGGCCAAGCACGCTGAAGCGACGAGGGTACAAATAAGATTGAGCCTCTCCCCGGATGAGGTGGAACTCTCCATCCAGGACGATGGCCAGGGCTTTGTCGTTCCCTCACGCCTGGGGCTCTTCGCCAAAGAGGGTCATTTTGGCCTGCTGGGCATGGAGGAGCAGATAGAACTGGTGGGAGGCAGGTTGCAGGTGATCTCTCAACCGGGGGAAGGGACGGAGATTAAAGCGCAAGTGCCGTTAGCAAAATGGGGCCTGGTTCAAGCAAGACAAAGGGCTAATGGAGTGGAAGGGCAGGTGTAGGTGACGATGAAGGTCATCAAGGTTTTGCTGGCCGACGACCATCCTGCACTGCGGGCGGGCATCAAGGGGATGCTGGAGAAGGCGGACGGCTCGACTGAGCTCGCCGAAGTCATTGAGGTGGTGGGTGAGGCTGCGGATGGGGACGAAGCCCTACGCCTGGCCGAGAGGTTGGGGCCTGACGTCCTGGTGCTGGACGCGGTCATGCCGGGGCTGAGGGCGCCGCAGGTCATCCATCGTCTGAGGGAGACCCGCCCTGATCTGCGCGTCCTGGTGCTGACAGCCTACGACGACAATGAGCTGGTCTTTGGGCTGCTGGAAGCGGGGGCGGTAGGATACGTGCTCAAGGAGGAGGCCCTGGAGACCATCGAGGCCGCCGTGCGGGCCGTGGCGCGGGGGGAGTCCTGGCTGAGCCAGAAAGTAGCGGCTAAGGTTATGAAAAAGGCTTTGGGCCAGGAGGAGGCGGAAGAAGAAGCCATCCCTCTCAGCGAGCGGGAGCTGGAAGTGCTGAGGCTGGTAGCGAAGGGCAGAACCGATCGCCAGATTGGACAGATATTGTGCATCTCAACAACCACCGTGCGCAGTCACGTGCAGAGTATCCTGGAAAAGCTAGAATGTGCCAATCGTACGGAGGTGGCTGTCCGTGCGGTGACGGAGGGAATTCTCCCTGCGGAGGTTGATAAGTGATGTGATTGCTGGATATCCTCAATCTTGAGGATGTCCACCTCCTTAAAAATGAGGAGGGCAAAATCATCAGATTTGAGGATAGACAAAGCCTCCTGGGTATGGTATGCTATAACTGCCACCGAGAAAGCCGGTGAGTATCTCAGTTGCAGGAGGTAATCATGGCACAGTGGTATTACGGTAACGCTTCATATTTTGATTCGTGTCCGGTTGGCATACAATGCTGTGATGGCTCTATGATGGATCTTGCTTATGGCTACTATTCGACTGATCAGTCGTGTGGGGTACTACCTAAGAGGGGCTGTGATAATTGGGTTACCATCTATGATCGATGTAAGGGCGTGGGTGCTTATTTACAGCTCAGCACTCAGTGCTCGTGTGCGGGGGAGCTGGGGTCATGCTATGGCCGAACGAAATGCAACGGTGTCTTGGAAGGCTATTCGACCCCTATTCTCGACTTGATTCGTGCTCTGTTTTTGTTGTTGCATGGCAGCCTTACTGACGGCCGAGTTCGTTTCGGCGTGTATACGTAATGATGGCCAGCCGTTTCTAGCGAGGTCGTCTTGGCTGACAACACGATTTATCTGAAACTTGTGGAGGAGGATTGATCCATGAACAGCCGTCACATCTCCCGAAGATCGTTCATTCGCGTACTTGCAGGTTTGTTTGCGTTCGTCCCTGCGGCAAGATCGCTAACTGCGTTCTCTTTTAACAGCGCCGACGAGCCTACCATAATGTCAAAAGAAGAGCTTGAAGACATTCTGAAAGCCAGGATTGCCGAAGGCAAGGTCCTCGCTTTGGAAGGTGACTCAATCTGGATCAGAGATCGGTATGTGGACAAATTGAGACTTGTTATCACAGATGAGTCAATCGTCTGGAAGGGAAAATACAACAAGGGGAACGACTTCGACTCCTATCCTCATGTGATCGAACCTGGCGATGACGTGATCGCTCTAGGTCAGAGGAACGGGGTAGACTTTAGCGTCGAAAAGATGTACGCAAACATCTTGAATACGTATATCACGGTGGATGAGATAAGTCTCGAAAAAGACGAGGCTATAATATCTTATACGGACGCATCTGAGAAGATGGGTACCGTGAAGGTTAGACCGGATTACCTAAATGATGAGGCACTGTACAAGGAAGTTGTGAGCAGGCGCCAGCAACTGCATGGTACAAAGGTGCAAATTATCGGCTTGCCGCTGAAGGACGGCACAATTGTTGCTGCGAATGTTTTGTTCTGATGTTGGGGATGACTTACCCCAACTGATGACATACTGACTTCTCTGGAACGGCAGCATCTGGTAAGTATTCTATATGGGGACGAGCCGCTTCACTGGCGCAAAAGCCACAATATCTAGCTGACTTGGGCCAAATCTTGGACAGAAGCCTATACTCGGAGCTTTCTCAGTTGATGCCCGCAAGAATACTTGCCAATTTGGAGGCTCCAAAAGGGCCTCGGGCAAATCGGTGTCACATGGTTCAACAGGGGCGAAGCACTGCTTCGCCCCTGAATAAACTGTCAAAGTCTAGACATCCTGTAATTCCACCAGATCTTTAACAACTAACCGGGACCAGCGCGAACCGTTGTTTGATGGTCCAAACGTTGACAGGTAGCACTTCGACAGGTTGAGAGGGTGGGAAGGCAGCCACCAGTTCGTCAGGCAAGAACGGGATGCCTGCCAACCCGTGGTCCTTGACGGCCTCAACACCCAGGTAACGGGACACAGGAGGCTTGTAGCCCAGGCTGCTGTGCAGGCGGAAGTGATTGTAATAGGTGACGAACTTGGCCAAAGCCTGCTCCAACTCTTCCACGGTAGCAAAGGGACGGTTGAGGCATTCGCGCTTCAGGATCTTGATGAATGCTTCTGCTTTGCCGTTGCCCTCTGGATAGTAAGGGGTGATCAGGCGATGTCGAATGCCCTTGGCACGGAGCACCTCGCCGAAAGCAGTGGGGACATCCTCGTACACACTGATGAAGGCGCGTCCATTATCGCTGACGATCTCTATCGGCAAACCGAATTCCTGCCAAGCGGCTTGAACGGTCTCGATGGCCGTTTCAGCCGTCATGTCCGGCACCACCTGGCAGCGCAGGCAGTAGCGGGAGTAGTCGTCAATCAGCACGATGATCACCACACGGGTCCTGTCTACCAGAGTGGTTTCTGCGAAGTCGATGTGCCACTGTTGATTGGGCATCTTCTTCTCATAGCGTTTCCTGGGAATCCCATCGCACCGTGCCCGCGAGTGATAGGTACGTGTGGGCAGATGATAGCGGGCGAAGATGCGTCCCACTGTTCTGTGGCTGACCTTGGCGATACCCCGCTGCTCCAGCTCCTTGGCCATTCTTTTCTCGTTCCAGCCTAGCAGAAGACGGAGAGCCACGATCAAGAACTGGATTTCCAGAAGAACCACGAAAGGCGGTGCTTGGGGGCCTGGCGGCTTGGGCACCAGGGCTGCCAGGCCATCGTGGCGATACAAGCGATCCCAACGGCGAATCGTGCTCTCGCTTACCTGGTACTTGCTGGCAGCACGCCGGGCTGCATCTCGTTCGGAAAGTCGTTGACGCCAGTGTTGGTAGTATCGCACGGCCTTGAAACGTCGGCGAACCGTTTGACCAAGAGGCTCTTTCAACCTGCGATGGCGCAACTGCTTGCGCTTCGCGCGATGCAGCTTGTCTTTTCTCCGCTTGTGCATTTCCGTTTGCCGACGGCTGCTTTTCGGCTTGCGCTTCTTCCGATGTCGGCGCTTGTTCTCTCGCTTCATCTCCTGGTCAAGATTGTTAGGTGAGAGCGGTTTGCGCCCTGGCTTCGATTTTGTGGTACAATTGGGTTGCATAGCAGCCTCCTTTTGGGTAATCGGTTTTGCGCAACCTGATTGTACCCTTGGAGGCTGCTATTGCCTAATCCAGCCCCCTGGTTTTCAAGGATCTGGTGGAATTACATCTAGACATCCCAATGGTGATCTATGATCCTGGCATCTGTGGTTTCCGTGTTGAAGTTGTATTTCGCCTTTTCCTTAGGGGTTTCGGGACTGGCCAAAATAGATCGCCCTTTGGTGGAACGAAATGGCATAAGCTTGCGAATGAGGCTTATCGGGCTGTTCTTTTCACCAATCACGGGTCGCGTACTCGGGACCTTTGAGGTAGTTTTGGCTTTTCTACTAGTCTTGGGAATCCGAACAGAGTTAGTGACGATAGTGAACGCCGCGCTTTTTGGTTTGTTTTTGCTCTTCAAGCTGTTCCTTATGCTCACGAGGCAAGGAAGTAAGTATGGATGCTTCGGTGCCCATGAGTTGAGCGCAATCGATCCATCGAGTGTGATTGCCTCCTCCCTGATTCTTGGACTGGCTGTCGTCCTGGCAGTTCTCGCTCAGTGGTCATCGGCAAATGCTTTGAGCTGGATCATTGCGATCATTTTCCTGACGGCATTCGGATGGATTGTGTTCAAGACACTTCGGCGCCGCCGACTAGAAAAAAAGCTAATTCAGCGAACGTCAACGGGCACCTTTACATAGAACAGCGTCCGTAGCAGTGAATGAACGCCCCGTGCCATCTTACCGTACGTTCATCAACGTGACCCGCACAGCCTGATGCAGTTTCTTACGCAAGAGTGCATGGAAATCGGCTTGATTGGGCAGGAGCGGCTGAATATACTGAGATTAAGGAGCGATGGTGTGCTTCCTGGCCTCCCTCGCCTCTTAAGGATGCCGAGTTCCCCTTCAATATCTAACATCTTGCCAAGCGGTAGCATCAATGGTCTAATATACAAGTTAGGGAGATGCACCTCACCAAGTGGGAGGATTTGATGCATTTGCGGCGGTTCACACTCTCTATAGCCGTAGCTTTGATGGCTGGATGCGCAGCGCTGCCTAGCGACACGCAACCAGCCACACCACACCCAACAGTTACCCCTATTTCGCCTCGAGGGGCTAGCGACGCTGCGGTCAACGCAGCACGTTTGAGGTTGACTCAAGGCGGGCTTTTAGATCCAGACTTGGTCTCGGTGATTTCCATTACACCCACAGTTTTTCCACACGATTGTCTCGGTCTGCCATCTGACTTGATCTGCCACCCAAAAGCGACGCCAGGGTATATCATCGAATTAGAGCGGGACCAAGAGCGCTATATATTCCATGTAGACCAAGATGGTAAGCAGGTACGGCTAGCATCGTCACCTGTTGAGCCCCTCAGGGATGCCTTCATTGAGTGGCAGTACAATGACGGTCAAGAATGTAAGGTGGCTTTGATCAGCACAGACGGAATACGATACGGCATGTGCGGTGAGGCAATGCTTGCTGCTTTATCATCGTGGCCCCCCATGTGGAACAATATCAATGGACAAGACCAAGCTAGTTACTTGAAACAAACCTATGCCCCATTCACAGCAGACACGATTCGGGGCACTCTTGTCTTCAAGGGCACGGGCACAGTTGTGGCCAATCAAGCCGAGCAACGCGCCATTGCCGAGTGGGCTTTTACCCGCTTCGTACAAGCAAGGGGCACCTACCTTCCGGCAGACTACGGCCTCAGACTATTCTGGCTTGAAGAATCTCCATCACTGTGCGGAACCCTCTGGGTTTATCAAACTGGACTTGCTGTAGCCTGGAACTGCCCTGGAACCGAAGCTTTGGGGGTGGGCTTTCTGACGGCGACGCAGATGGAGCAGTTCTATACGTGGTTGGACAGTGGCAAGCGATGGGATATTGAACGCGCCGGTCAAGTTGCAGGGAAGCCCGTCAGGGTCATTCTGTACTTTGGTATCAGCGATACCGGAGAGGGCGCAACGGCTGAAGATATTGAAAAAGTGTTGCAGTTTGTACGCGAAGTATACGCAGGATTGACTGCGTGACCTGAACAGCCTGATGCAGTTTCTTACGCAAGAGCCCATGAACATCGGTTTGACTGGGCTGGGGTGGCTGGCTATACTCAGTTTTGGGGCTAGTGAGGAAAAGATGAGCGGCGATAAGCAACAACTTTGGACTGTCGTCGTCTTTCTCCTGATTGCGAGCGCGCTAATCATCGCCTGCGGCACAGCTTCAGGAAGAGGTGTAACTCCCGGGCCAACACTTGCCGCCGCAACGTTAGCAACGCCTACGCCTGAGCCAACCGCAACGGCGTCACCTACTGTTCCTCCACTGCCTAGTGCAGAGATCGACTTTCCGTTGGCATTGAATAATACTTGGGTGTTTCAACTCACGCGGTATGAAGGGGTCCCAATTACCGAAATCATAACCACTACGCTGGTTGTCACCGAAACGGTTGTTGAAGTTAAAAATATTTCATCCTACCTCATAGCCAAGATCCATCGAGAGGAGAGTGCCGAAGTACCAGTAGGTGAGGTCCCGCCAAGTTGGCAGGGCGTCCCGTTGAGACCTGCCACATCTAGCGATTATTGGCTTGTGGTCAACGGGAATCGCATGTACCGTCAGGAGAGAGATCTTGACCTGTCTAGTCTAGTTCTCGGTACAAAACTACCCAGGTGGGCGCACTGCTCCCTGGAACTGACAG
>SOHZ01000047.1 GCA_004377365.1 Anaerolineales bacterium
TCACGACCTGGCCCTCATGGGCCATCGAGTGACCGTCTTCGAGGCCTCCGACGTCGTCGGCGGGATGCTGCGCCTGGGCATCCCTGCCTATCGCTTGCCTTACGACCTGCTGGAGGCGGAAATCCAGGTCATCCTCGACCTGGGCGTGGAGATGCGGCTCAATACCCCCTTGGGTCCCGACCTGACTTTGGCCGATCTTAGAAAGCAAGGGTACGAGGCCATCTTTATCGCCGTCGGTACGCACAGGAGCCGCGAACTGCACATTGACGGGATAGAACTGGACGGAGTGCTGCGCGCTACCGACTTTCTGCTCAACGTCAACCGGGGTTACCAGGTGGATCTGGGCAACCGGGTGGTGGTGGTGGGCGGCGGCAATGTAGCCCTGGATGCCGCCCGCACCGCCTTGCGCCAGGCGGACGCGGCGGTGAAGCTAGAGGAGGTGCACCTGGCCCTCGACGCGGCCCGCTCGGCGCTGCGACAGGTGGTGGAAGGCGACCAGGAGGCCGAGGATACCGTCACGGCCATGGACGCCGCCCGTTTGGCGATGCGGATGGGAGCGACGGAGGTGAACATCCTCTACCGCCGCTCCCGGGCCGAGATGCCGGCCAGCGACGAGGAGGTGGCCGAGGCAGAGCACGAGGGCGTGCGTTTCCGCTACCTGACCAACCCTGTCCGCATCCTGGGGAATCCCCACGTGACGGCCGTGGAGTGTATCCGCATGGATCTGGGGCCTCCGGACGAGAGCGGCCGGCGGCGGCCCCTGCCTCTCCCTGGTTCCGAATTCGTCATAGAAGCCGACTCGGTTATCATGGCCATCGGCCTGACGCCGGACCTGTCCTTCCTCCGGGAGGAGGACGGCATCCAACTCACCCGCCAGGGAAACATCGCCATTGACCCCGAGACGATGGCTACCACTGCACCCGGCGTATTCGCCGGCGGCGACGTGGCCGCCGCCGGGCCGCGCATTATCGTCCAGGCCGTAGCCGACGGCCTGCGGGCGGCCCGCGCCATTGACGACTATCTGCAAGGGCAACAAACTCAGGTGCGGGCGCGAGGGACGATGACCGTCATCGAACCCTACGTTATGCCGCCCAACTACCAAAAGATCCCCCGTCGCCCCCCACCTACCCTGCCCCTGGAGCGGCGGGTGGGCATCGCCGAAGTAGAGTTGGTCTATCCCGAGGCCCAGGCCCACGAGCAGGCCAGCCGCTGCCTGCGCTGCCACGTTCAGACCGTCTTCGACGGTAATAAGTGCATCCTGTGCGGCGGGTGTGTGGACGTCTGCCCGGAGCGCTGCCTCAAGATGGTGGAGCTGGAGCGGTTGGAGGAGACTCCAGAACTGGCGGACCTGGTGGTGGCTCGCTTTGGGCGTTCCTTGGCCGGGTTCTCTCACAACCTGGGTACGGCCATGATCAAGGATGATATGCGCTGTATCCGCTGCGGGCTATGTGCCAAACGCTGCCCAACGGGCGCTATTACGATGGAAGCGTTGAGCTTTGTTGAGGAATACGTGGGGGCATGGTCGGAGACCGGCCCCAGCAGGCCCAAGTTTCGCCCGGATAGAGCAGAGACCCCCAAGAGTAACATAGATAAGATAATAGCCCTGGCTTTGGTCTTGACGCTGGTCATAGGAGGATTTTTTCTCGTCCTTTTGCTGAACGAGCCAACTCGCATAGCGGCGACCGGCGAGGAGTTCCGACTTCGGGTTGTGGCTCAGGGAAGGGAACTATACACCGAGAATTGTGCCATGTGCCATGGAGCCGAAGGACAGGGAGTGCCACAGATAGGAAGCGTGTTGTATTCTAAGGATTTCCTGACAGCCATAGATGATACCGCCCTGCATGAGGTTATCCGCGATGGCCGGCCCAATACGGCAATGCCGGCCTTTGGCGAGGAGCACGGCGGCGCTCTGAGCGAGCATCAGGTCGACCAGTTGACCGCTTTCATCCGGAACTGGGAGAGCACAGCCCCTGTCTTGCCCCCTGGGCCTCAGGCTGGAAGGAGTGAGAGGGTAGCCGCAGGGGCCGAGCTATATTCAGCCACCTGTGCAGTCTGTCACGGCGAGAGTGGCCAAGGAGGGATCGGACGTGCCCTGAACTCCGAGGACTACCTGACCGCGTTTGACGATGCTTACCTTGAGGAGGCCATAGCGAGCGGCCGGCCCCGGCAGGGGATGCCCACCTGGGGCAAGGTTCTGTCTCCCAGTCAAATCGAGGATCTGGTGATCTTTATGCGGGACTGGGAGGAGGGAGGCCCACTGTACGCCCAGTATTGTGGTTTCTGCCACGGGGTGCTGGGCCAGGGCGGGCCGAACCCTAGCAACCCAGACGAGATGATCCCGGCCCTGAACTCCGTCCAGTACTTGGACACCCACGACGACAGCCACATCCGTCAAGCCATCATCGAGGGAGTGGAGGAGAAGGGCATGCCCGCGTTCCTACTGTCCGAGATCGAGGTGGACAAGATCGTGGAGTTTCTCAGACGGTGGCAGGAGGCCCTGGCCGGGCTCAGAGGTGCGGAGTTGTACACCCGCTACTGCGCCACCTGTCACGGATCGAACGGCGAAGGGGGAGCCAACCCCTTCAACCCCAGGGAGAGCGTTACCTCTTTGAATTCACAGGACTACCTGAGCAAGGCTAACGATGAGGACATCTATCGCAGCATCGCCGAAGGGATACCCGGTACAGGGATGGTGGCCTTGTCGCAGCAGAAAGGCGGCCCCTTGACTGATGAGGAGATCAATCGACTGGTTGCGTTCATCAGAGGCTGGGAGACAGGTGCGCAAGCGCAGCCCACCCCCGCCCCGGAAGCGACGCCGACAGTTGTAGCGCCAACTGCGGGGGGAAACGCAGCCAAGGGTGCCGAGTTGTACGCTGCCAACTGTGTGGTCTGTCACGGCTCGGAGGGCCAGGGAGGGGCGGTGGCCAAGGAGCCTCTGAATTCAGCCCAGTTCCTGGACAGCCGAAGCGACGATGATCTACGCCAGGCTACCTCCGATGGAGTGGGAACGGCCATGCCCGGCTTCGGCGGCACGTTGACGGCCCAGGAGATCGCGGACATCGTCGCTTTTTTCAGAAGCTGGTAGCCATCCGATATCGAACCATTAGACCCAAATCGCCTTCGGCGACTTTAGATACACGCGAAACGTTAGGCGAAACAGCGCCGAGGTTGCTAGCCAAGGAACATCAACAGTGAACCACGAGTGGACAGCACAGGGAAAATACCGGGTGCAGTTGCCCGACCTTGACTACTACCGCCGCACCATCAAGTGCCAGGCGGGTTGCCCGGTGGGCACCAACGCCCGTGAGTACGTGATCGCCATTGCCCAGGGGGACTACGAGCGAGCCTATCTCATCGCCCGCCAGTGCAACCCCTTTGCCTCGGTCTGCGGGCGGGTATGCCAAGCCCTATGCGAGGTAGAGTGCCGCCGAAACGACTTTGACGCAGCCATCGCCATCCGGGCCCTGAAACGCTTCGTGAGCGAACGATACGGGGTGGAAGCGGCGCAATACTCAGAAGCGATGACTGCCTCCCTGCTGGAGCAGGCGGCCGGCGACTCAGTCACAGTCCACGACCTGCGGGCCCTGGGAAAGTTGTTGGCCCACCAGGAGGGGAACGACCGGCAGCGATGCCAGGTGGCCATCATCGGCGCAGGGCCGGCCGGGCTGGCGGCCGCTCACGACCTGGCCCTCATGGGCCATCGAGTGACCGTCTTCGAGGCCT
>SOHZ01000480.1 GCA_004377365.1 Anaerolineales bacterium
CCCCACCTGGGGCAGGCTCACGAAAGCCTCCATGACGGCCTCCGGTTCTGTGGAAGCCACCAGCAAGTCAATGTCGCCGATGGTGGCCTTCATGCGCCGCAAGCTGCCGGCAGCCGTGGCCCGCTGCACGGCGGGGCAATCGTTCTCCAGAGCCACCAGAACCTCCTGGGCCACTGGCCAAGCTGTGCCCAGAGGGATGCGGTCGCTGCGCCGATGCAAGGCCTGAATGCCAGCCAGGATTTTGGCCTCAGACTTGACTCCGAGGCCGGGGAGGTCCCTCAGATGGCCCTGGCGGGCTGCTCGCTCCGCCTCGGCAACACTGGCAATGCCCAATTGCTCCCAGAGGAGCTTGGCCGTCTTGGGGCCGACGTCGGGGATGGCCAGCAATTCAACCACACCCGAGGGAATCTCCTCCTGCAATTGCTCGTAATAGCCCAGGCGTCCCGTGCCCAGCAGCTCGTCCAACTTTTTGAACAGAGCCTCGCCCACACCGGGGATGTCTCGCAGCTTGCCCGCGCGCCAGACCTCGTTGATGTCCCGGCCCAGGTTGACAATGTTGTCTGCCGCCCGACGGTAGGCCAGGGCTTTGTAGATGATCTCGCCTTTGATCTCCAGGTAGTCAGCAATGGTCTGTAGTATCCGGGCGACCTCCTTGTTGGTCAGTGCCTTCTCGGCCACAGCGTCCTCCTTATTCATCCCTCGACTGATGAGTCTCTTATCCGTTGGACCTGGGTGGCGAACAGTATGTCCTTGGTCAAAGGATCGGGGTAGTCTTCGTCATAGATCACCCGGGCGATGCCAGCGTTGACGATGGATTTGGCACACCACGAGCAGGGGTAGTGGATGGTGTAGAGAGTGGCTCCCTCAATGCTGATGCCGTAGCGGGCGGCAAAGTTGATGGCGTTCTGTTCGGCGTGAGCAGCCCGGCACAGTTCTGAGCGCTGGCCTGAAGGCACCCCCTGGCGAGCGCAGCCGATGTCCAGGCAATGGGGATGGCCGCCAGGGGCCCCGTTGTAGCCGGTCGAAACAATCTGCTTGCCCTGGACGAGGACCGCCCCCACCTGGCGGTGCAGACAGGTGGAGCGTCTGGCCACCACGCAGGCTATCTCCATGAAATAAAAGCCCTAGTCGTTCAGGCATCAGCAGTGTCTTCTCCAATGAATTCAGTGTAGAGATCTTGGAACACAGACGGCGCGACCTGATAGGCCAGTTTCAGCATCTCTTTGGCCAGGGCTCGAATCTCCCATTGGGCAGCGCGGTCGCAACGTATCCTGAAGAAGTGTCGCAGTTCACGGAAATTCATGGTGACCACAATGCGGGTGGCGGTGGCATTGGGCAGCAAAAACCTGGTGTCCTCCTTCCTAACTGCCAATTCGCGCAAGTCTCGATAGGCCTCTCTCATCCGCCCGGTGAGATCATCCCATATCTCCATTGCTGTCAGGCTCCCGGCAATACTGGGTGGCACCACGAGTTCGGGGTCGGACAGGTCAACGTAGCGCTGCGATTCCTGACTGTAGCTGGCGATGCGGTGTCGCACTAGTTGATGGCTGCATACGCGCGAAATTCCACTGATCTCATAGGTCAGGCTCGCATGTTCTATGATAGACTCGTGGCCTTCCCGGATGCGGGCCTGCAAGAAACTGCCCGCTTCCCCCCGTTTCTCGCTGCGATAGCACACCCTTCCGGCATGCTCCAAAAGCTCCTCCGGCGTCCCGTTGCCCCGCAGGTATTTGGTGACGGCGATCAGCTCAACTTCCATGTTGTTCCTCCTGGGCAAATCCGCCCCCTTCGGCAGCCCTTCGACGGAGCTCAGGACAAGGCTCAGGACGCGGCCCCTCCCGAACTCCCCTCGCCAGAGGGAAGAGACTGATGCGTCCATCGGATTTTACTCATTATATCCCAATTCCCCCTCATGGGCAAATGCCGAACGGGGCGGACCTTCGCAATGTGAATCCTCGCCAGTGATTGCGTTTTTGATGAGCCTGTGATACAATCGTGGCGGTGCAATGAGAACTGCGTTTCCGTTCGTCACCACCCGTGCTGTAACAATGGCGGACGAAGGTTCCCGAACGCTCTCAACACAGAAAGGAGGCTTGGTTCAATGAGCACTAAAATCTGTTGTGTCTGCCACATTCAGGTGGGAGATGAGGCCAAGATATTGGGCGGGCGATGTTATTGCGACGAGCACTATGCCAAGGTGACTCGAGAGCGCCGTGGCCTCTGGCAGGCTGGGGTCATCGAAGTGGTCGCCCTGGTGGTCTTTGTGGCCCTGGTGGCCTGGATCGCCCCACGCCTGCCCCCCACTTTGGAAGGTACGCCCTTGATCCTGGCCGGTATCACCCTGGCCGTGATCCCGGCCTTGATCTGGCTGGTCTTCTTCTACCAGCAGGACCGCCTGGAACCCGAACCCAAACGCTATGTGATAGGTGTCTTTATCCTGGGGGCGTTGCTCGCCAGCGCGGTGGCCCTGCCCATCATCGAAGACCTCTTCCAGGTGCAAGACTGGCTCTACAGAAGCCCCTGGGTGTACATCCTGGGCTCCATCCTTATCATCGGCTTCACAGAAGAGTTCCTCAAGTACGCCGCCGTGCGCTACACCGTCTACCCCAGCGCTGAATTTGACGAGCGCGTGGACGGCGTAGTCTACGCCACGGCCGCCGGCCTGGGCTTTGCCACCATGCTCAACTTTCATTACGTGGTAGATAACAACGGCGTAGCCCTGGGGGTGGGAGCTATCCGCATCGCCATCATCGCCCTGGCCCACGCCAGCTTTGCCGGCGTGATGGGCTATTTCCTGGGCCAGGCCAAATTCGAGGACAAAGGACCCTGGTACCTGCCGCTGGGCTTGACCCTGGTCGCCGTCCTCAACGGGCTTTTCTTCTACGTACAGGACGTGGCCACCAGACAGGGCATCGAGTTTAACCCTTGGAACGGCATGATTGCGGCGGTCGTCATCGCCCTGGCCACCTTTGCCGCTGTTTTCTTCTTGATACGCAGCGCCAATCGGGAGACCCTGGCCGAAGGGGCTCAATAACGAAAGGGGAAACAGAAAATGCAAACCGTAGCGACTACAAAACCTCAGGTCCGGCTGCGGAGAGAGGGCCTGACCGAATGGTTGGTCATCGGCCTGGTCATCCTAGCCCTGATAGCCGGTTGGATTCTGAAAGCATCCATCCAGGGGCAAACGGCCACCTTCGCCAGCGAGACCTTGTCGGTGCGTTACCCGGTTGACTGGCTGCTGGGGAAAGATGAAGAAGCCCTGTTCACTGTAAGAGACCCAGACTCATCTTCCACCTTCGACACCACCTTCAGCGCACGTGTGGAACCTCTGGGGGAGATGGAAGAGCAGGAGTACGTCTTCAAGGTCGAGGGGGTTGACGCCTCGGTGAAGCCCCTGGGCCAGGTCACCGGCCTCAATGCTGCTGCCAACCGTCTCGTCGTGCGCAGGAACAAACAACTGAAGGAGTACAACGTCCTGTCTGCCAGGGCCACGACTCTGATGGGCCAGGAGGCCCTGGCTATCGAGTACGCCTATGTAGACAGCCCGAGAGCGGGCTGGGCGACCGCCCCTTCCCTGCCGGTGGTGGTGCAGGCGGTGGATACCGTCACCGTCCAGGGCGACCAGGTGTACATCTTTACCTACGCGGCCGACGCCAATATCTTTGCCCAGGAGAAGGACACTCTGGCCGCCATCCTGGAAAGCGTCAGCCTGAAGTGAAGGTCAATGAACCTGGAAAGGAAACGAGAACATGAAAAAGATAAGCCGTCTGATCCTAGTTGTCGCTATCCTGCTGGCTGCCCTGTCCCTGGGGTCCAGCCAGAGTGCCCTGGCCATTGAGAAGCAAGCCCGTGACCAGGCTCTAGCCTCGGCTGCCTTTATCGCCATCCTCGACCAGGATGGGGAGATGATGGGCTCCGGTTCGGGCACTTTCATCTCCGCCGATGGCCTCATCCTGACCAATTTCCACGTGGTCGGTGACCCCGACACGGGAGAGCTTTACCATCAGAATGGCCTGGTAGGCATCGGCGTCATCGAAGACCCCACCGAACCGGCTATTTTTCGTTTCTATGCCCAGGTGGTGGTCGGCGACCCCAGCCTTGACCTGGCCGTTGTCCGCGTTGTCTCCTATCTGGACGGCGACTCTCTCCCTGGCAATCTCAATCTCACCTACCTGCCCCTGGGCGACTCTGAAACCCTGGGCTTTGGGGATGATATCATCTCCATTGGCTTTCCCGGCATAGGCATCGTGGATGAAGTGGTTTCGCTGACCTACACCGAGGGCATCGTGGCCGGGTTCGTCAGCGAAGGGGGAACGAAGGTCTGGATCAAGACCGACGCCCTGACAGGCCCAGGCAACAGCGGCGGCATGGTTACCAATGACGAGGGGGAGATCATCGGCGTCCACACAGCGGGCAGTAGCGACCCTCAGTCGGCCGCCCGCATCAGCTTGGAGCGCCCCATCAACCTGGCCTATGAACTGATCCGCAAGGCGCAGGTGACCGAACCCGGACAGCCAGTTACTCCAGTGAAGCGTAGGACAACAACCACCACAACTACCGGTGACGCGGGGGATGCCGTGTGGGGCGAGTTCACCTTTGCTACAGACGTGGACAGCGACTACAACCCCATTGGAGCGACCGATACTTTTGACAGTGGTGTCTCCAAGGTGTACGCCGTCTACCAGTATGAGGGCATGGAGGACGGACAGGCCTGGTCGCGGACCTGGTATCTCGATGGGGAGGCAGCTCTCAGCCAGGATGAAACCTGGGATGATGGGGAGAGCGGAAACGGCTGGCTCAACATCTACAACAACGGCGGCCTGCCAGACGGTGCGTATGACCTGGTAGTCTGGGTAGGAGGGGAGGAAGTACAGGAGGGCTCCTTCACCATAGGCCAGCCGGGCTCAACGTTGCCGGTTCAACCGACCGACGAGGGCGTCTGGATTCAAGGGAGTATCGTTGATGCTGCCACCGGACGCGGCATCAAGGGAGCGACCTTTGTGGCCCTGGTCCCTGGTACCACCGTGTCCGACTTTGACGCCAACCCAAGCGAAGGCCTCTTCTACGCCGTCGGCCAGGCCGATGCCCAGGGCTACTTTCAGCTCGACCAGGCCCTGGAGCGGGGTGAGAGATACAGCATCATCATCGGAGCCAGGGGCTACAAGCGCATCGCCAAGAATAACTTGTTAGTAGAGGAAGATAGCGAATCGCCTCTGGAAATGACCATCGAGTTGCAGAAAGGCCGGTAGCGGCTCATATCCATCGGCAACATCTGGAAATAATGGGGCAGGTCGCGCCCCCTGGGCGTGACCTGCCCTGGTTTTTCAATAAAGTGCCTGGTTAGCGGCTTTTGGGCGGTAAGGGGTAGAGCCTCTGCGTATCAGCACCGATGGACAGCAGCGCACAGTGGATGGTGTAACCATCCTGTTTGGCCAAAATGGAGAGAAAAGCGCGATTAGGCTCAGCCACCTTTGTGAGCCCCACCTCAACCGTATCGCTTTTGACAAACTCCAGGGCGCGGATGATAAGACGTGGATCAAAGTAATACTGGTTCCGCACGCCAACCTCGATTTCCTGACCATCTATCCTGAGCGTAGGGCTACCGAAATCCATCAAAATGGCCAACTTTGTGGGATGGATCTGTCGCTCTGATTCCATGGACCCGAGCTTGGCCACAGCCTCATGAACGGTATCCGAGAAGTGGAGATAACTCACTTCCATGAGATGAGACGGCTTGGCCAACAGGCGGCTGAACTCACCCGGCGCACTAAAGGCTAAGACATCAGAGCGCCAGCGTAACTCATAGCGTCCCCATTGATCCTGTGTGACCACGGTTACCATGTCCTCATCCACTTCTATCTTTATGGTATCACGGGTCGCTTCGGTCGCCAGGAAGCTGGCGATCATGGGGGGGATGGTGAAAACAGCGTTGTCTGAGAGTCTGCGTTTCAGGTCAAACTGCCATAATACCACCAGCCGTAGCCCGGCAGGGGCCACAAAGGTCATAGCCTCGCCTTTGAGGATGCAAAGGATGGGCTCTTTGGTGCGGAATGAAGCGCGTCTAATTCCAGCCCACAGAATATCTCCGTCTACTAAAATACTTTGGTCTGCCACAATTCCCCCAGCTTCTCCTCTGAGATTTAACCCTCCTGACAACCCAATCCATCACTGAGAAGCTCACTTCCCCTCAATATAATTATATCACGAAAGAACGAGTCGGCAAATAGTTGCAGTTCCTTGCCACATCAGGAGTTGTTAGCGCGCAACGGAAGCCCAGATCATCATGAGCAGCGATGGAATAAGGCTTTCCATCATGCAAAAATCGTCAGTTGCCCGCTACCGTCAGACAACTGGTAGGCATCTGCCTCCCTTCAAGCATTCAACGGCTTTGAACACAGCGAAAACCCACATTGGCGACCGAATTGGCTGGGGAATTCCATTGTCGCTCGGCAGCGCGCACGAGAAGCTTTTCAGCGCGCCACGAGCCGCCGCGATGCACCCGATATTGCCCATCATAGTATGGCGACTGAAAGCTGCTGCCGGGATAAGCCTCGTACCAGTCAGCCACCCATTCCCAGACGTTACCAGCCATGTCCAGCGCCCCATACGGGCTGGCCCCATTGGGGTAACTGCCCACGGGCGCAGTGCCCGCGTACTCGTCGTCCCAATTCGAGTTAGACCAATCAAAGCCTGTGTTCTTGTCAGCAAAGTTCAGCTTCGTGCCGTCGAATGTGTTTCCCCATGGATACACCCGCCCATCTGTGCCCCGCGCCGCCTTCTCCCATTCGGCCTCCATCGGCAGCCGCTTGCCCGCCCACCGGCAATAGGCCCTCGCTCCATACCAACTGACCTCGATAACCGGATGGTCACTATAGCCGCTCTTGGGCTCGTATTGCCCCCCACTCTTAGTAATCAAGCAACTCTCGTTTCCAATGTCCAGCCAAGTCACACCACCCTCTTCCTGATTGCCCTGTTCGTTCAGGAATTGGGCGAACTGGGCGTTGGTCACCTCGATCCTATCAATGTAGAAAGCGTCCAGGTAGACGGTGTGCACCGGCTGCTCGTCACTATCCCCCTCGTCGCTGCCCATGATGAACTCCCCAGCTGAGACATAGACCATCTGCACTTGCACTCCACCTGTGATCTCAATGGTCTTGGTAATCGGGACACTTACTGTGGGAGTCCATGTGGGGCTAGGCGTGGAGGTTGGGGTGGCGCTCGGCATCGGCGTGAGCGTGGGCGTGGCCGTGCTCGTAGGCGGCTCGGGGCAACCACCGGCCAGAGACGAGCCAAACTCATCGGGGCAGGCGTCTTCGACATCGGGGATGCCGTCCTCATCCCGGTCTCTAACACGGGCCAGTGCCCCCTCAATGTTCGCCCGACCGGCCCCCTGAGCGTTGGGCTCAACGCCCAGGTCAGTGGCAGTTTCCATGAGTAAGGCTTTCACCTCGGCCGGACTCAGGTCGGAATCCATCTGAAGAAGGAGAGCAATTGCCCCGGCCGCGTGAGTAGCGGAGATCCCGGAACCGGTAGCCTTCACATAACCCGAGGCAACCACAGTCCCCATCTCAGTGCCGGTGGCCTGAGCCCCTACGCCGGAATGAGAGAAGAGGATATCGGGCTTGGTCCGACCATCCAGCGTGGGGCCACGGCTTGAGAAATCGGCTACCTTGTTCAGTTCTGCAGCACCCACCGTGATAGGCAGGCGTGCGCATCCCGGCGAGACGATCGTCTCTGACCCGGGTCCTTGGTTTCCAGCAGACACTACAACCACGAGACCAGCTTCCACGGCTGCATCGGCCTCCTGAGAGAGCTCATCAGAGCCGTCGCAACCAGATACCCCTCCCAAGGGTACCAGCACGATGTCCACCTTCTGCTCCACAGCCCACTTGAGGCCGGCTATCATATCGTTCATCCTACCAGCCCCGTTCGCGTCCAGAACCTTGGCGATATAGAGATCTGCCTCCGGCGCCAAGCCTTTGTACAGACCTCCACTAGCAACGCCGTTGCCGACGACAATACCGGCCAAGAAAGTTCCGAAACCGTTGCTGTCCCCGATGCCTTCCCCAACAAAGTCCTCAGTCGCCGCTATGCGGCCCGCAAGGTCAGGGTGCGTGGCGTCAATGCCCGTGGATAGGATGGCGACCTTTACGCCTCGGCCGGTAATACCAGCCGTTTGAAGTTGTTCCCTCAATTCCCTGGCCACCGCCGTGGCGCTCGCGGCGGCGGTGGCTGTGGCCTTGAGCTCTGCGGCTGCAGCGACAACCTTTTGCTCTGCTATCTGCAGACTTTGCGCGGCGGCCGTCGCGGTTTCGACGACGGCTGTTACCGTAGGGTCAAATGAGGGCACCTCTGTCCCTCCGGGCTCGGGCGTGGCTGCCACCAGCCGGGTGGAGGTGGCCATGGCTTGGGCTTGTACCGCCTGCAGATTGTTATAGGCGGCCGTGGCTTGGGCTTGTGCCGTCTGCCAGACGCGAAAGTCGGCCGTGGCCTGGGTCTCCGAGTCGAGAGCGGCCGTGGCCGTTTCCGCCCCAGCCTGAGCGGTCGCCTTGGCGACAGTGGACGTCGCCCGGGCGGCTGAACGTTCAATCTCTCGCGACACCAACGATAGAACGATGGCCAGACTAGCAAGAGCCACAAGGAATATACCGAGACCGATGGTCCATCTCCGGACCCTGATTTCCCGCCGTTGTTGGTAATAGCGCCCACGCCAGTGCAGCACCGCCGGGGCCAGGGAATCGTGGTATATCTCGTAGCGAGGCTCTCCGCCAGCCCTGGCGGCGGCTACGGTACGTAGCAATCTGGCCGGGCCAGCGAGGGTACTAAGCACTTTGGCGATCCGTTTCCGGTCCTGATTGGCGTAGACAGCCAGGTCCCTCGCCGATTGGGCGATCTTGGTGCCAGAAGGGGTTACCAAGTAGTGGAAGATGGCAGCAGAGATGGCCTGATGCTTGGGCGGCAGACCGTCCATGAAGGCGTCCAGGTAGTCGCGCACGATCTGCGCCGCACCTCCGAGATCTTTGAGAGTCCGCTTGTGGATCTGGCGTGAGTTGCTGGCCTGCTCCTCGTCCCACAGACGGGTCATGACGATTTGCAGGAAAGGGGTCTCTATACGAACCCGTGCCTCTGCCTCCGAGGGTTTGCGAATCTCCCCCCGCCCGACCTCTCCCAGACCGATCCGGCCGACCCGTACCTGGTCAATGACCGCTTCCACCAACTCGGCCTCCCACTCCCAGCCGACCTTCTCCAATGGCTTCTCGATGGCTTCCCGAGCAGCCTTTTCGTCCAGGTGATCCAGTCGCAGGTAGTTGCCAAAGAGCTGCGGGATACGCCCTTTGAACCGATCCAGCTTGGCCAGCGAATCCTCCCGGATAGCGATGAGAAAGCTGACCGGTACATCTCGGCTGTTCACAACGCGGACAAATTCGGTCACGAATGATCCAGGACCTTTGTCGCCGGGATAATAGAGCAGATATTCTTCAAACTGGTCGAGGATGATAACCAACTGGCCATCAATGCGTAAGGCGCAATCGGCCAGGAAGTCTTTGAAAGACATCGCCTCTTCCTGATCGAGGCTGGTGCCCAGAACTCGTTTCATCTCATCTTGAACGGCCTGGCGCAAGTTCTCGAGGGGAGCCCCGTGCCAATCGCTGAAGACGACGACGGCAGTGCCTTCCTTCTGGCGCAGTTTGTGAGCCACCCCAGCTTGTAAGACCGAACTCTTGCCGACGCCGCTGGCTCCGAAGAGGATCGTCAGCCGCGAGGCGAAGAGATTAGCGGTGATGACGGCACAGTCGCGGTCGCGACCAAAGAAGAGCTCGGCGTCTTCCTCCGTATAGGGCATGAGCCCTTTGTACGGGCTACGCGTGATATCCATCGTCTTCTACCTACCTTGTTCTCGCAGGTTGCGGACAAACTCTTGAATAGTCATGTCATAGATTTCTACACCGCGCTGCTGCCAGAATTGCCGCTCTAGCACTGAGGGGCAGAGTTGGATGGCCCATGAGCGGATGCCTCGACGGCGGGGCCAGTCCCGTTCCAGTTTGTTGAGCACCACCCTAAAGTTCCAGTCGCCCAGACCGTAGCCGAGAAAAAGAAAGTGTCTCATCTGGAAAGGTTCGGCAAACACAACAGGGATAGCCGTCTTTGTCGCCACCCGGGTGAGAAACTCTATGTAGTCATCTTCAGTGATGACATAACTGTCCCGAAATTCGTCCTGATGGTCAACGGAACCGTGCATTTTGTAGATTACGGTTGTCGTGTCCAGGTTGATGTCAACGAATTCGTTGGGGGTGACGTATCGGGGTTCTTGATTGTGGGGCCACCAGAGGACAGAGTCGGCGTGTTCACTGTGAGTGGTATAAACCACCACATCGAACGGCTTTCCTCTGGCCCGGAAAGCACATTCGATGAGGTCGTCGTAGTTGGTGGTCACGATGAGGAGCGGCGCCTCGATTTCAGCTAAGAAAACGTGAATATCAGCCAGGGGATAGTCGCAAGTGAAGATCTCGTGCAGTTCACGGTGAAGGGCGTACCGACCAGCAGCGACGGCATCGTAGTATTGAGCCACTTTGGCCAGGTCACGTTGTTCTGCTTCGGGGAACACCGCTTGTTTGGCCAGATGGTGGGTCAGATCACCGGCCGTTGGGGGACGTGAAGCGGTTTCTTTATCCCAGGCAACACCACCAGTGATCTGTCCCAGAGATGCTCCCGCTCCGAAGAAGGGGATCACTCTACGTTGTATGAGCCCCCGGAAAATGATGGGGTAAGGAGGCGCTAGGTCGGCCATCTTGATCCCTCCCTATGTGAGTCCAGGCGTCAGGCCAAATAAAGTTGCTCAGATTAGCGATCACCACTGTTGCGCCACTCCTGCACCCCAACAGTGGTGATTGCGGCCCAGGCGAGACAGGGCTTCCGCAAAATGGCACCAGAAGACAGGGCTCAGGTTGATCTCAGTATATCATAAATCGGGGTGCCGAATTAGTATTTTCAGGGAGCCCAGGATATGCGCTCGGTGGTCCAATCGTATTCTTCGCCGCTGCCATAGTCCCCGTTGAGGTCAAAAAGCTTGCGCCGGCCGCTGCCATCAGCGTTCATGGCCCAAATGGCCCACTTGCCTCCCTCATCGGAAACGAAAGCAATGAATTGCCCATTGGGCGAAAAGGCAGGCAACCCATCGCTGACGCCGTTATCGGTCAGACGCTTCAGGTCGCTGCCGTCGGTGTTGATCGAGTAGATTTCCCAGTTGCCGTCACGCATGGACATAAAGATCACTTTGTTGCCGTGAGCGGCCGGGGCCATGTCACTGCTGTCGGTAGTCAACTGCGTGGGGATGGCGCTGCCATCAGCGGGAACGATGTAGAGGCCACAGTTAGTACCCCTAGCCCAATAGTCACAGCCCTTATAGACGATGCGACCGTCGGGCAGCCAACATGGGTCTCGGCCAAAGGTGTCATCGCCTGCACTGCGCAGGACGTGCCATTCCGTCCGCTTGGCGACATCGTCCAGAATGTAAATGCGCGACCTTCTGTCGCCGTACGCGGTAGAGTCAAAGACGATACGATAACCATCGGGCGACCAGCTAGGCCGTGAGTCCTCCAGGTGTTCACTCACCGCTATCAGGTTGCTGCCGTTCGCATCGGCCACTTGCAGATTCATGCGGTCGGGGGCCTCGCCATTGACAGCTATCTTCGATCCATCGGGGCTGAAAGCTGGCTGGCGCATTCCCCAGAGTATCCCAGTCCGGCCGCTGCCGTCCACGTTGGCCACCCAGACATTGTATTTGCCCCCATCCCAAAGAGTGAAGGCGATTTTGCCCGCCGGGGCCGCCGTGGGGGTAGGGGTGGGGGTGGGTATTGCAGTAGGTATGGCGCTGGGCGTGATAGTAGATGTCGGCTCGGGGCAACCACCGGCCAGAGACGAGCCAAACTCATCGGGGCAGGCGTCTTCGACATCGGCGATGCCGTCCCCATCCCGGTCTCTACTAACACGGGCCAGTGCCTCCTCGATGTCTGCCAGACCGGCTCCCTGGGCGTTGGCGTCAAAGCCCAGGTCAGTGGCGGTTTTCATAAGCAAGTCTTTCACCTCGGCCGGAGTCAGATCGGGATTCGCCTGAAGGAGAAGGACAATAGCCCCGGCGGCGTGAGCAGCAGAAAAGTCGGAACCGATGACCTCCCGGTAACCTGGGGCGACCACAGACCCAATCTCAGTGCCGCCGGCCTGAGCTCCCACGCCGGAATGGGGAAAGAGAAGATCGGGCTTGGTCCAACCATCCAGTGTAGGGCCACGGCTTGAGAAATCGGCCACCTTGTTCAACTCAGCAGCGCCCACCGTAATGGGCAGACGCGCACATCCCGGCCGGCCCACTGTCCCTGGCTCGGGTCCTAAGTCTCCAACAGGCACGACAACCACGAGCCCGGCTTCCACGGCTGCATCGGTCTCCTGAGAGAGCTCATCAGAACCATCGCAACGGGGTGTGTCCTGCCAGGGCACCAGCACGATGTCCACCTTCTGCTCCACAGCCCACTCGAGGCCGTCTATCATATCGTTCATTCTACCAGTCCCGTTCGCGTCCAGAACCTTGGCGATATAGAGATCTGCCTCCGGCGCCCAGCCCTTGTATCGGCCCCCGCTAGCGGTGCCGCTACCGGCGACAATGCTGGCCACGCAGGTTCCGACACCGTTGCCGTCCTCGATGCCTCCCCCGACAAAGTCCTTAGTCGCTGCTATGGAGCCCCTAAGGTCAGGGTGTGTGGCGTCAATGCCCGTGGATAGGATGGCGACCTTTACACCTCGGCCTGTGAGGCCCGCCGTTTGAAGCCGTTCCCTCAATTCCCCAGCCACCGCTGTGGCGCTCGCGGCGGCGGTGGCTGTGGCCTTGCGCTCTACGGCTACAGCGGTGGCTGTGGCCTTGCGCTCTGCGGCTACAGCGACAACCTTTTGCTCTGCTATCTGCAGACTTTGGGCGGCGGCCGTCGCGGTTTCGGCGGCGGCTGTTACCGTAGGGTCAAATGAGGGCACCTCTGTCTCTCCGGGCTCGGGCGTGGCTGCCGCCAGTCGGATGGAGGTGGCCGTGGCTTGGGCTTGTACCGTCTGCAGATTGCTATAGGCGACCGTGGCTTGGGCTTGTGCCGTCTGCCAGACGCGAACGGCGACC
>SOHZ01000400.1 GCA_004377365.1 Anaerolineales bacterium
ATATCTTGTGGCCAGATAATTCATTTACTTGCCATAATATTACCGAAAAGAGGGTCAGAATGCTTCTGCGCCGAATATAGTTTTCGCTTTGTTCCACAGCAACGCGCTCCAGCAGGTCCACTTCACGGCCCAAAATGGCTCTCAATTCGTCTTGCATCGTCACCAGGTCGAACAGGCTCCAACGGGCATCGGGGGCGAACGAGACCAGCGCATCAACGTCGCTGTCGGGGCCGAAATCCCCGCGTAAGACAGAGCCGAACAGGGCCAATTCGGTCACCCTCCAGCGGCAAAAGTCGGCGATTTCGCCTGTAGGGATTTCAATCTTTGGTTTAGCCATATCTCCACCCCTCAAACCTCAACGCATTCAGCACCTGGTCCAATTCCGCGTCCACCTCGGCCCGCTCCTCCTCGGCATGAGACAGCAGCACCAGGGCCTCCTCCAGCGGCAAGGGCGGCTCCTGATCGTCGCTGGCCACGTAGCGGCTGGGGCTCAGGTTGTAGTCGTTGCGGACCGCTTCTGCGGTGGTGATGTCCATAACCGCCCCTTGCATCTTGGAATCTGCTTTCATTGTACCAGAAAGTAACAGGCATGTCAATGGGAATTTTCCACCAACATGCCTGCCACCTGCCACCGTTCGGCTGAGCCCTTCGGCTTCGCTCAGGACAGGCGCTCACGACGAAACCTCCTATCTGCCATCCGCTATCTGCTATCTGCCACCTGTAGCTCAGGAAGAATCACTTCGTAGTAATCCAGCGATTCTGGGTTGACCAAAGCGTCCCTGTTCAGTACCGGCCGGCCATTGACAATGTT
Organism: Anaerolineales bacterium; assembly: GCA_004377365.1. GTDB lineage: Bacteria > Chloroflexota > Anaerolineae > E26-bin7 > E26-bin7 > E26-bin7. Next base: position 812 of record SOHZ01000400.1, read on the forward strand.
CGTGACGGCGCTTTCGACCTTCTTCATGCTGAAGGTGTAAGGAATATCCGGCACTTCTATGATCAGAGCCGGAACGTGCCGGGGCGAGGCATTTGCCCGGAGCGCCTTCTTGATCTCGTTTTTCAGCTCCTCCGTCAGAGAGAAGCCCTCGGCAACTTTTACGAAAAGGATGATGCGCTGATCGTCCTGCCAGACCTGTCCTATGGCAACACTGTCTGCAACCTCTTCCAGTTGTTCCACGACGTTATATATTTCGGCCGTACCGATGCGCACTCCGGCCGGTTTCAAAACGGCGTCGGACCGGCCGTAGAAGGTGATGCCGCCTGTGTCGCTGTGTATCACGATGTAATCCCCATGGCGCCATACGTTTACATCAGGGTAGAAAGTAAAGTAAGCATTTCTGTACCTCTGGTTCTCGGGATCGTTCCAAAAGTAAAGCGGCATGGAAGGGGCGGGGGCCTCACAAACAAGCTCCCCTTGCTGATCAAGTATGGCATTGCCCTCTTCGTCATACGCCTTCACTCTCATGGCCAGGGCCGGACCCTGCAATTGGCCGGCGTATACCGGGCTGATGGGATTCCCTGCGGCGAAGCAGCCGTTGATGTCTGTGCCGCCCGAGATCGAATTGAAATGCAGGTCTTGCTTGATCTCCCGGTAAGCGTATTCAAAGCCTTCAGCCGAAAGGGCTGAGCCGGTTTGCGATATCTGCTTCAAGGATGACAAGTCGTAATCCTGGCCGGGTTTAACCCCTTGCTTCTGGAGGTAATGGATGTAGGTTGCGCTGGTGCCAAAAACCGTTATTTTTTCATCCTGAATGAGTTTCCACATCGCCCCTGCATCGGGGTAATTGGGGTTGCCGTCGTACAGCACCACCGTAGCTCCGACCGCCAGGGAACTCAGCAGCCAGTTCCACATCATCCAACTGCAGGTCGTGATGTACATGATTCTGTCTTGGCGCTTCAAGTCGGTGTGCAAGATGAGCTCTTTCAGGTGGTTGATCAGGATCCCGCCAGCTCCCTGCACCATGCATTTAGGCTTGCCCGTCGTCCCGGAGGAGAACATAATGAACACAGGATGATCGAAAGGCAATTGTTCAAATTGAATGGTTCGACGGTGCTCACCACGGGTGGTGGGTTGTTTTCCCTCGGCCAGGAAATCCTCATAATGTACGGCGTTGGGGATAGAGCTGATGTCAGGTTTCTCTGTGGCGTAAGACACTACAATAACCTTTTCCAGTGAGGGAATCTCTTTCGCGACTTTTGCGGCGTTTTCCAGGGTGTTGAAGAGCTTGTTCTTGTAAAAGTAGCCGTCTACAGTAAAGAGAACCTTGGGCTCCACCTGGCCGAGGCGGTCCAAGGCCGCCTGGGGACCGATGTCTGTAGCACAAGAGGCCCATGTAGCACCCACGCTGGTCGTAGCCAGCATGGCCACGGCCGTTTCGATCAGGTTGGGCATGTAAGCCACCACCCGGTCTCCCGGGGCAACCCCTATCTCGCGCAGCGATTTGGCCAGGCGCGCCACCGTGTCGTTAAGCTCGGCATAGGTCATTGTGGCGGATTTCTGGGTTTCTCCTTTGAATATGAAAGCCAAATGGTCATCCCGATACCTTAAGAGGTTCTCGGCAAAATTCAACCTTGCGCCGCTAAACCACTTTGCGCCAGGAAATTTGCCCAGGTCGTCAATCACCTCAGTGTAGTCTTGGGAAGCTTTGATCTCGGTAAACTCCCACATGGCCGCCCAGAAATCCGGTATGCTTTCAACGGACCAGGTATGCAGTTGGGCATAGGAGTCAATGTCAAGGCCGTGTTTACCGTTGACAAAGCCAATAAACCGCGCTATATTGGCCTGGTTCTTGCGTTCCTCGGAAGGCTCCCAAAGCGGTGTCCTGAGCTTGTCGAAGGATGGCTTTCTCATGAAATATCCTCCCTTGCTCATTTCCCCTGGAGTTCAGCGATGGTCTTGCCGCCCACCGCGTAGTCCTCTTTGGGCAGGTCGTGGATGATGACGCGCACCTGATCCGGTCTCACCCCCAGAACCTCTATCGTTCCCTCGGTCAACTTTTTGGCCAGGGCAGCCTTCTGTTCCGCCGTCCGGCCAGTGTACATCTCGACGATGATGACGGGCATATCTCTTCCCCCCTTTCGGTCAGTACATTCGAGAAGGGAAAGCGGATTCCTACGTCTGAGATAGAGTCTGCTCTCCCGTTCTATCCATTGGCTTACTCTCCGGCCAGGACGAAGTAGACGTCCGTCGGTTTGAACTTGGAAAGGCGCAGATATTTGGCCTTGACCTTCTTGCCGATCCAGTCGGTGGTGGCGTCATTGGGATCAACACCCAGGAGACGGCCCAGGAACAAGGTGTTGGCTCCTTCAAACTCGACCAGAACTAGTATAAAGGGGCACTCTGGCAGGAACTCTTCGCTGCCAAAGTGGCAGACGGTGAAGGCGTGGATGGTCCCCTCGTCGGGGAAACGCACCCACCCGGTCTCTTTGCCGCTGTACATGCAATGTCCACGGGGAGTCGCATAGGTATAGCCCGTCTCCGGCTCACGACAACCCAGGAAGACTTTGTTAGTCAGCCCGGCGAAGAAAGGAGAATCCTGCCCGTAGGAGTGCAGGTAGGTGACACTGTAGGGTTGCTCAATCAGAATAGGTTCCATCTGCTTGAGCAGGGCCAGCGTTTCCTCGTTCAGTTCTCGTGGGAAGGGAACGTTGTGGAGGATATAGCCGCCCAAGGTCTCTTCCTTTTTGTTGACGATTTCTTTTTTGTCAGACATTGTTTGCTCCTTCAGTCAGTAAGCCCAGAAGTTTTGCACTTTTTACACGAGCGTTGTCGTTGCGAGCGAAGCAATCTCACCCAAAATTTGGGCTGCTTCGTCGCGGAGTTCATCCTGAGCCTGTCGAAGGGCTCCTCGCAATGACGCACATTCGGCTGGTCTACACCCCTTTATGTGGCCGGTTGTAAAACCTGCAAAACTACTGGAGTCGTTGCCTCGTTATTCTCTTTCCAAAATGCTAACGGTGACATAGGTGCCTGTTCCCGCATGGCTGTGGATCGCTCCGCGCTTGGCATCAGGCACTTGCAAGGTGGGGTCGTCAAAATGCTTGGCAATGGTGCTCTGCAACTGCCAGATGGCAAAGACGGCCTGCATCAGCCCAGTGGCCCCCACAGGATGACCACAGGCGATGAGCCCCCCCGAAGGGTTAACGGGACAAGCCGGCTTCTCCGGCAGATCCAGGCCGTAATCCACGCCGGGCATAAAAGCCTTCCCGCTGGCGGCGAATTTTCCACCCTCCCCATACCGGCACAGGCCCATGTCCTCGTAGGTCTGGATCTCGCTAGAGGTGTAGGCGTCGTGCAGCTCAACAAAGTCAATTTCCTTCAGTGGGTCGGTGATGCCAGAGTTCTTGTAGGCTTCTTTGGACCCCATGCGGCCAGCACGGAAGGAGTGGACGCCGGGGTAACGGAAGCCCTTGTCCCACAGCTCTTTGTAGTAGGCTCGGGCATCATCGTCCATCTCGTTGGGCAAGGCGTTGTAGCGGTAAAAGTCCTCGTAGGATTGGTGAGGCCGGTCGGCCATGCGCATGGCGTCCGTCCCGCGCCCGATGCCAGTGACCTTGACCAGTGGCCGAGGAATGGTTGCGCCTGCTTTCTCCAGCTTGGCCAGACCCTCCTCGCTGCAAAGGATGGTGCTGGCTGCACCATCGCTCATCACGCAGATGTCCAGGCGGGTCAGCGGCCAGGCCACCATGGGCGCATTGCGTACGTCCTGAATAGTGTAGCGATTCCGTTTCTGAGCATAAGGGTTGTGGTAGGCATTGATGTGGTTCTTGACCGAGACGTGGGCCAGTTGCTCCACGGTCGTGCCGAACTCGGCCATGTGGCGGGTGACCATCATGGCATAGTAGCCGGAGTAGAAGCCACCCACAGGATAGTCAAAGCTCACGTCCGAAGCCAGGGCGATGAACTCGTTCCCTTTCCAGGTTTCGACGTGGGACATCAACTCAAAGCCATAGCACAGGCAGATGTCCATATAGCCTGAGGCGATGGCTTTCCATCCTTCCTGGAAGCAGATGCCGCCCGTGGCCCCGCCTCCCTCCACGCGGTGGGATGGCTTGGGGCACATGCCCAGATAGTCTTGGGTCATGATGCCGGCCATCAGTTGGCGGGCAAAGTGGTCAGAAAAGTAAGAAGCCACAGTGCCATCTACCAACTCGAAGAACTGCGGATGTTCTAGCTCAATGTCGGCGAGGGCGTAATCGTAGGCTTCCTTGACAATGGCCGGAAAGGTTTTGTCGTGGCGAGCTTTGGTGAATTTGCTCACCCCACCCGATACGGCGTATACAGTTCGCATCGTTGCGTTCCTCCTTGGATGTGATGATGATTGATTTAACTTGGACCAAGTTTATTCTACCCTAATCCCTCCCCAAAGTAAAAAGCGAGATGCTCTTTGTAAGACATCTCGCTTATCAGACTTACCCATTGTTGTGATGCAGGCCAAACCTCGCGCCCAGCACGTCCCTAAGGGTCGGCTGGCCGATCTCCTGCAGCTCGTAGCGCACCCGCTGGGTAGGATAGCGGATCTCCACCACTCGCCGCAGGTCAATGGGCGTGGCCACGATGACCAGGTCACAAGGGGTGTTGTTGATCGTCTCCCCCAGTTCCTCGACCTGCTTCTGACCGTAGCCCATAGCCGGCAGGAGGGGGCCGGTTTGAGGATACTTTTCAAAGGTCTCGACGATGGAACCCACAGCGTAAGGCCGGGGGTCTATGATGCGAGCTGCGCCGAAGCGCCTGGCTGCCACGATGCCAGCCCCATAAGTCATCTCGCCGTGGGTTAGAGTGGGTCCGTCCTCGACGACCAAGACGTTCTTACCTCTGATGGCCTCCGGTTCTTCGACAAATATGGGCGAAGCAGCTTCGATGATGGTGGCCTGGGGACTGACGCGGTGAACGTTGTTGTGTACCGTGGTGATGGCCGCCAGGTCACCGGTATCCACCTTGTTGATGACGACCACATCGGCCAGGCGCAGGTTGGCCTCACCAGGGTGATAGGCGACTTCGTGCCCGGCCCGGTGAGGATCGGTCACCACGATGTGCAGATCGGGTTTGTAGAAGGGCAAGTCGTTGTTGCCCCCATCCCAGAGGATGACCTCGGCCTCTTGCTCTGCCTGGCGTAAAATCTGCTCGTAGTCAACGCCAGCGTAGACGACCATCCCCCGGTCCAGGTGGGGTTCGTATTCCTCCCGCTCTTCGATGGTGCACTGATGTTCATCCAGGTCGTCATAGGTAGCAAAACGCTGACAGGTCTGCCTGACCAGGTCGCCGTAGGGCATGGGGTGGCGGACGACCACCACCTTCTTGCCCATTTCCCGCAGGATGTCTGACACCCGGCGGCTGGTCTGGCTCTTGCCGCAGCCAGTGCGCACAGCGCACACCGAGACCACGGGCACCCTGGCCTGCAGCATGGTCTCCTTACCGCCCATCAGACGGAAATCGGCCCCGGCGGCCAGGACCATCGAGGCTTTGTGCATCACATAGTCATAGGACACGTCACTGTAACCGAAAACAACCTGATCAATGTCCAGTTCCTTGATCAGTTCGGTCAATTTGCTCTCCGGGTAGATAGGGATGCCGTCAGGGTAGCCAGGGCCGGCCAGTTCTGAAGGGTAGACCCTCCCTTCAATGTTGGGGATTTGGGTGGCAGTGAAAGCCACTACCTCGTAGGCTTCACCGCCCCGAAAGTAGACGTTAAAGTTGTGGAAGTCGCGTCCGGCGGCTCCCATGATAAGAACTCGGTCTTTCTTCATTGAAAGATAGCACTCCTTTCCAAGCTCACTCTCCCAAAGATCCCAGTTCCGTAATCCGCCATCGCCAGTGGCGGGGGCCAAGCTGGATCAATTCACCAAAGTGGCTCATTCATCTGAAGCAGTACCAGTTACGGTCTCTCTGCGCCGGTACACGAATAGGGCCAGCAGGATACTGAGCAGGTAGAGCAGCACCAACGGTAGCATAAGCAGGGCCATGTTGATAGGATCAGGAGTGGGGGTGGCCACTGCAGCGATGACGGCAATGCCCACTATCGCGTAGCGAAAGTTCTTCCACAACATGCCCGGGCTGACGACGCCCAGGTAAGCCAGGAAAGCAATGACCAAAGGGGTCTCGAAAATCACTCCCACCCAGAACAGTAGCCCCGTCACCAGAGACATATACTTCTCGATGGTCCATTGCTGGCGGATGATGTCCCCCATAAAACCCAACAGAAAAGGGATAGCCGCTGGCAACATGACGTAATGGGCAAAAGCGACCCCTAAGGCAAATAGGAAGCTGGCTGCAGGCACGATAACGTAGAGATAGCGTCTCTCCTGAGGGTACAAGCCGGGGACAAGGAAGCTGATCAACTGATAGACGATGACGGGCATGGCCAACACGAGCCCGCCAATGAGGGCTACCTTGAAATAGATAACGATGGTTTCGGTCGGGCCGATAGCCTGGGGCAGGTTATCGCCCATAGGGGCGGTAAGGAGCTTAAGGAAGCGGGGAGTGAATAGAAGGCTGACAAGGGTGGTAATGATCAGGGCCAGTATCGCCTTGATCAATCGTCCGCGCAGCTCCACGAGGTGTCCGAGGACGGTCATTGGTCTGTTTTCACTCATGGTCCTCAGTCTCGTTCTCCTTCATCATTGTTGCGGCCCGGGTGCTGGTTTCTTCGTCTCCGACGGTGTCCTTCTTCTCTGCTTCCGCCTGGCTAGTTGTCTCCTGAACGTCGGAAATCCTCGGTTCTTCCCTCGACTCGCCGCCAGTGCGGTGTCCTGAGTCTGTCGAAGGGAGGGCTAGCTCTAGCGATTCTACCAGCGTACTTTTGATGTCTGCGGCCTGCTTGATCGTCTCTGTGGTTTCCTTCACTTCTCTGGAGACAGCTTCCATGTCCCTGAGTTCTTTGGCGAATTCTGCCGTAACTTCCAGGGACATGCGCCTGAGATCCCTCATGGCTTTGCCCAGGGTTCTCGCCAATTCGGGCAATTTACCAGGACCGAAAACAATCAAAGCGATGATAAAGACGAGTAGGAGTTCAGCAGGCCCTATACCCAGGATGTTCATTAATAATTTAGCCTTTCGTCAACCAACGGTAAGATTATGATTTCGCGGCTATTCTTTCCTCTCGCGGTGAAAGGCCTTTGAAGGAGCCGTGGCCTTGCGAGACGAGCCCCCCCAGCACGCCGTTGATGAAACGGGGTGAGCTATCAGTACCGAATAACTTGGCCAGTTCAATCGCTTCGTTAATGGCCACCTTCAGTGGTGCATCCTGATCAATGGCGATCTCAAAGATAGCTATCCGCAGTATGTTTCGGTCAATGATAGCTATCTGTTCTACAGGCCATTCAGGGGCATGCTTCTGGATCAGCTCGTCAAGGTGGGTCTTATGCTCAAGGACGCCTGATACCAGGTTGCGAGCGAACTCGCGCCCGGATGGCGGGAGGGATTTCTCTTCGAGACGTCGCTGCAAGACCATCTCAGGGTCATGGCTGACGCTGTCAATCTCGAACAGTGCCTGCAAAGCTGTCACTCTGGCCCGGCGTCTGACTTTCACTATCCAACAACCCTATTGCTGACTAAGCACCTATCCAAAAAATCGCCCAGGGCGAACGAAAGTCCAGCAAGAGCAGCGGGACTTTTCGGACAAGCACTAAGCCTCTAGTAAAGGTTCCTCTACATCCTGAATGTGGATGTTCACTGCCCTGACGGCCACGCCTACCATGTCGTTGATGGCCCGGGTCACCTCGGCCTGTATGACTTGGCCCAGGTTATACATATTTACGCCCGGTCCGACGATGACATGCAGGTCTACAGTCACAGCCTCATCCTCGACCTCGATCCTGACCCCACCGCCCGAACTCGTCCGCCCCAGGAGACGATTCACGTTGCCCATCCAGTCGGTGCTCATTCTGACCACCCCAGGCGTGGAAAGAGTGGTCAATCTAGCGATGGTGATGAGTACTTCCGGGGCAATGGTTACTTTGCCCAGTTTCTCTTCCATAAAGGTGACTCCTCCAGAGGCCAAACATGGGATGTCCCACAACTCCGGCAGGATATTCCCTTAGACCCCTATTGCATTACCATTCCTCCATCAACGCTCAATACCTGACCGGTGATAAAGCCGGTCTCATCGGAGGCGAGAAAGGCTACGGCATTGGCGACGTCCTCTGGCTTTCCGAACCTGCCCACCGGCGTCATCTGAATGGCCATGTCTTTGAGTTCCTGGGGCAAATCGGCTGTCAGGTCGGTCTCGATGAACCCTGGCGCTACGGCGTTGACGGTGATGTTGCGGGAACCAACTTCCTTGGCCAGGGCCTTGGTGAAGCCAATGAGACCGGCCTTGGAGGAAGAATAGTTCGTTTGGCCCGCCTGGCCGGCCAGTCCTGAGACGGAGGTGATGTTGACGATGCGGCCGTAGCGTTGCTTCATCATGGGACGGATGACGGCTTTAGAGCAGTTGAAAGCGCCCTTGAGGTTGACGTTGAGGACCAGGTCCCAGTCAGCCTCTTTCATCCGCATGATCAGGTTATCGCGGGTGATGCCAGCGTTGTTGACCAGGATGTCAACGCGCCCAAACTCGGCGATGGCGCGGTCAATCATGGCTTTGGCACTGGCGTTGTCGGCCACGTCTACCTGGACGGCGATGGCCCGCCGGCCGGTGTCGGCGGCGATTTCCTTGCCTGCGGCCTCGGCCTTCTCCACCTGCAGGTCGGCCACCACCAAATGGGCCCCGCGCTGGCCCAGGGTCTCGGCGATGGTCCGCCCGATACCCAGGGCCGCGCCCGTAACAACGGCAACTTTGTCACTCAGATCCAACTCTCTCCGCCTTACTGTTGTTTACTCTACTGCTGTCGCATCTCCCACACTCATCGCCTGCACACTCTTGTCAATGCGCCGCATCAGCTTCGTCAACACGTCCTTCGGCCCGATCTCCACGAACTCTGCGACGCCCTGCCCTATCATGTACCGTACAGACTCCACCCAGCGCACCGGCGAGGTGAGTTGCTGCACCAACTCTTCCCGGATGGCCTCAATGCTTTCCAGAGGCACGGCGCTGACGTTGGCCACCACAGGAACTGTTGGCTTCCGAAATTCAACAGCTTCAACTGCCTGGCGGAACTCATCAACGATGCATTCCATCAAGGGCGAGTGGGCGGCGATGCTGACCGCCAGAGGCACCACCCGCCTGGCTCCTTCAGCTTTGGCCAGTTCTATGGCGACATCTCGCGTCCTGAAATCACCAGAGATGACGACCTGGCCCGGCGAGTTGTAGTTGGCCACCTGGATGACCCCGCCCGTCTCTTCCCTGGCCTGACGGCAGACCTGATCCACTGCCTCCGCCTCCAGGCCCAGCACTGCTGCCATCCCACCGGGGCTCCGCTCGCCGGCCTCTTTCATCAGGCGGCCGCGCTCCCTCACCAATTGTAGCCCAGCCGCAAAATCTATTGCTCCGGCCGCCACGAGAGCTGAGTACTCGCCCAGGCTGTGCCCGGCCACGAAACCTGGTGCCTGCGACCTGTCGCTTTCCAACACTCTCAGTAGGACAACGCTGGTCACAAAGATGGCTGGTTGGGTATTGATCGTGTCGTTCAGTGTCTCCCCTGAACCATTGAAGCACAGGTCCGATAAGGCAAAGCCCAGGACTTTATCGGCCTGGTCGAAGAGGGCCCGAGCATCTGGATGGGCCTCGTACAGGTCCTGACCCATGCCCACGTACTGCGAACCCTGGCCGGGGAAGAGGAAAGCGGTTTGGCTCATGCCACAACCCCCTGCAACCCAGCAATGATCTGCTCCGCCTCGGCTACCATGCGCTCGATGACCTCTTTGACAGTCACAATGTCCCGCACCAGGCCGCTGCTCTGGCCGGCCATGAGCGAGCCGTTGACCACGTCCCCTTCTTCCACAGCCAGACGCAACCTGCCCGTGCCAAACTCGATGATCTCTTCTTCTGAGACGTCGGTTCTCTCCATTTTCTCGAATTTTCGGGCCATAGGGTTCCTGATGGCCCGTATAGGGTGTCCCAGACTGTGGCCAGAGGTCATGGTGGCCCGGTCTCTGGCCTTGACGATTTTCTCTTTGTAGTTCTGGTGGGCGATGCACTCAGTAGTAGCGATGAAACGGGTGCCCATCTGTATTCCGGCTGCTCCCAGGGCCAGGGCGGCTGCCAGGCCGCGCCCATCGGCGATGCCCCCGGCGGCGATGACGGGCACCTTGACCGCATCTACCACCTGGGGCACCAGAGGCAATGTGCCCACGTCACCGATGTGTCCCCCCGATTCCATCCCTTCGGCCACCAGGGCGTCGGCCCCCATGCGCTCCAGGCGTTTGGCCAGAGCCACCGAAGATACCACGGGCATGACTTTGAGGCCCGCTTCTTTGAGTTGCGGGATGAAGGTGCCGGGGCTGCCGGCCCCCGTGGCCACCACTGCCACTCTCTCCTCGATGCAGATGTTTAAAATTTCATCCAGGTAGGGGGTGAAAAGGGGGATATTCACCCCGAAAGGCTTGCTGGTCATGGCTTTGGTCTGCCGAATCTGGTCACGCACATAGTCGGGGGGCGCGTTGCCTCCACCAAGGATGCCCAGCCCCCCTGCCTCAGATACAGCGGCCACCAGTTCGGCCGTGGACACCCAGGCCATGCCTCCCTGGATCACAGGGTGTTCGATCCCCAAGAGTTCATTGAGTGCTGTTTTGATCATTGTTCCTCCCCTGGCTGTCAGATTATAACACACACTAGAGACAGCGTCAACAAAGCGAGGCTTTTCGCCTCCTTGCTGCCTTTATCACTGTTGCGGCACAGACGGTACAGGTCACACTATTGATAACCCCTTCGCCAGGTAGAGGTTTCGCTTCACTATCAAAGGACTGAAACGACCAAAGCCGTGCACACTTCTCCTGGCACGGCCTTGGTAAGCGGTCTTACAGGGGCAAAACCTTTACTCGGTTTTCTTTTTCTTCTTAATCTCGATGACTTCGACACCCTTGTATGAGCCACAAGATGGACACACGTGGTGGGGCAGGCAAAGTTCGTGACACTGGGGGCAGGGTATCAGATTGGAGGGCTGCAAGGCGTGATGTGCCCGCCGGCGGTTACGTCGCCCCTTAGATACCTTTCTCTTTGGTAAAGCTCCCACTTTCTCTATTGCTCCTTTCCTGAAAAATCACTCCCACATCATCGCAGGGTTCGCAAGGCCTCCCAACGGGGATCGCCAAGGGGTTGCTCGCAGGTGCAAGGACCCTCGTTGAGATTCTGCCCACATTGAGAGCACAAACCGGCACAGTCCGGCTTGCATAGTGGACGGGGGGGCAGCGCCAAAATGATATCCTGGCGTATCACTTCGAGCAGGTTAATAATGTGCTGGCTGTCAATCAGAGTAGCCTCATCTTCGCCGTCCACCGGAGGCAATTTGGCCCCCGTGCTGATGGCAATGGTGGGACGGAATTCCTCTTCCAGCGTAAAGTCTACAGCAGTCGAGAAGGATTCCAGACAGCGACTACAGGTCAGTTCGACCTCAGTGTAGAATTGGCCGCTGACCAGCACCCCTTCAGTGGTGTGGATTAACCTGATCGCTCCCTCGATGAGATGCGTCAGTTTTACCTCTCCGTCAAGATCCTGGATATCCTCTGCTAAATGATACTTGCGCGTGGAACCTACAGGCTCCTTGAGCAACTGAGCAACATTGAAACGCATCTTAACCGCACCTTGAACCTACGACCACATATCAACATGCCCATTATAAGGCAAGATGGTCGTGATGTCAAAATTGGCGGGTCTGGCTGTCGCTGGCGTCCTCTCTTCTGCCTCTTTCTCTCTGCACAGCCTTGAGGCCATTGCGAACGGTGGTCAGGAAGACCATGAGTTGTTCTTCCAGTTCGCTTAGTACCTCGACGGCATAGTCGTCAGCGCCGGCCTTGATGTCTTCTGCTTGCTGCTGCGCCTGTTTGAGGAGCGCCTCAGCTTTTGTCTCGGCGGTTTTTAAGACCTCGTGCTCGTTAGTGAGGTTGGCCGCCTGCTCCCTGGCCAAGGTCACGATGCGCTCGGCTTCCTCCTGGGCCTGGGCTATGATGCGCTCTCTTTCTTGTTGGATCCGCTTGGCCTGCTTGATTCCTGCGGGGATGGTAATGCGCATCTGGTCTATAATGTCCAGATACTCTTCCTCATTTATAATGCGATTAGAGGTGAGAGGAATCAGCCAACTCTCATTTAGAAGCGATTCCAAACGATCAACTAGATGCTGGATTTCGATCTCAACCACCCCCTTTTACCACTGTTGCGGTACAGGTGA
>SOHZ01000527.1 GCA_004377365.1 Anaerolineales bacterium
GGATTCGGGCAAGCCAGAGCATGTGATAGACGAGATCGTTGAAGGCAAGCTGCAAAAGTACTATAAAGAGGTCTGCCTCATGCAGCAGCCTTTTATTAAAGACGAGGGCCTCACTGTACAAGATGTGGTCACTCAGGTGGCTGCCAAACTGGGTGAGAATGTTGTGGTGCGGCGCTTTGTCAGATTTGAGCTGAGTGAAGAAATCGGCGCCCTTCGACTGGGCTCAGGACAAGCAACAGTGCCGTAGGGGGCTGGGTGGCCTGGGTCCCGACTATTCGAATCCCCAGGGCTCTTCAACCGCCTGATGGAGGTGCAGGCACCAGTGGTCAAATACAGACGAATCATGCTGAAACTGGGTGGAGAAGCCCTGGCTGGTCCCTCAGGCTACGGCATTGACCCGCAAAAGGCCGAGGAAGTAGCCGCCAAGATCAAGCAGGTCGGGGACCATGAGGTGCAGATCGCCATCGTCCTTGGAGCCGGAAACATTTGGCGAGGCACGGACGGCCTGGCCCATGGCATGGAAAGGGCCACTGCCGACCACATGGGCATGCTGGCCACCGTAATGAACGCCTTGGCTTTGCAAGATGCTTTGGAAAGGGTTGGGATAACCACTCGTGTCCAGACATCCATAGAGATGCGGGCCGTGGCCGAGCCTTACATTCGGTTGCGGGCCATTCGCCATCTGGAGAAGGGCCGGGTGGTCATTATCGGGGCAGGCACGGGCAATCCCTACTTCACCACCGATACGGCTGCTGCTCTGCGGGCCATGGAAATAGATGCCGAGGTCCTGATCAAGGCCACCAAGGTTGATGCCGTTTACGCTGAAGACCCTTCGATTAATCCCAACGCCCGGAAATTCGATAGACTGAGCTATATTGAGGCTCTCAACCTGCGTGTAGGGGTGTTGGATAGCACGGCTATTTCCCTTTGCATGGACAACGATTTGCCCATCATCGTCGTCAACTTGTGGAAGGCCGACAGCATCGAGCAGGCTGTTTTGGGCGAACCAGTTGGCACTATTATTTACAGATAGGTTATATGGGGGGCGGTCACGGTGATTGAAGACCTTCTTAAGGAAACCGAAGAGCGGATGAGCAAAGCAGTGACGGCCTTGCAGAACGACTTGATGACTATCAGGACTGGGCGGGCCTCCCCATCTCTAGTGGAGCGGCTGTCTGTTGAATACTATGGTGCCCTGACTCCTCTTAATCAGTTGGCTACCATCTCTGCCCCTGAGCCCCGCCTGCTGACTATCAGACCCTGGGATGCCAGCAGCCTGTCCGCCATCGAAAAAGCCATTTTGAAGTCCGACCTGGGGCTGACTCCCAACAACGATGGCAAGATAATCCGTCTCGTTATCCCTCGCCTGACCGAGGAACGTCGCCAGGAATTGGTCAAGGTAGTGGCCAGGCGAGTCGAGGAAGCCAGAGTAGCTATTCGCAACTGCCGCCGCGATGGGATCAACGATCTACGCGAGTTTCAAAAGGAGAAGCTGATCCCAGAAGATGATTTCTATCGGGGCAAAGATGAGATGCAAGAGGCGACCGACAAGTTCATCAAACGGGTAGATGAGATCGGTCAGAACAAGGAAAAAGAGATTATGGAAGTCTGAGATAGCAGCTATGAAAGAGAAACCAAAGCTGACCAAGCTTCCCCAACATGTGGCCATCATCATGGACGGCAATGGCCGCTGGGCTAAGGAGCGGGGCTTGCCCCGGCTGGCTGGCCACCGGGCTGGCACCGAGAACATCCGGCCGGTGCTGGAGGCATGCGTCGAGTACGAAGTCAAGATCCTGACCCTCTGGGCTTTTTCCACCGAAAACTGGAGGCGTCCTGAAAAGGAGGTGCGCGGCCTGATGCGCCTTTTGCGGGAGACCATCAAGCGGGAACTGCAAGAGCTGCACGAACAAGGTGTACAACTGCGGCACACCGGTCGCCTGGATCGCCTCTCTCCCTCTCTGCAAAAGCAGGTGCGCGAGGCCATCGAACTGACCAAGGACAATGACCGTATCATTCTGAACGTGGCCTTCGATTACGGAGGCCGAGCTGAAATCCTGGCGGCTGTCAGGCGCATCATCCAGGATGGGGTCCTCCCGGAGCAGTTGGACGAGGCGCTTTTCAGTCAATATCTCTATACGGCGGGCTTGCCCGACCCTGATTTGATCATCCGTACCAGCGGCGAGTTTAGGGTCAGCAATTTCATGATCTGGCAGGGGGCCTACGCCGAGTACTACATCACCCCCACCTATTGGCCTGCCTTTGATGAAGAGGAGCTATACCAGGCTCTCCTCGATTACAGCCAGCGGGAACGACGATTCGGCCTCACTTCTTCTCAGCTCGCAACCCAGACATCCCTCATTTGAAAACAGAGAGTGCGGCCGCTACCAGGAGTGTAAGCGTTCAGACCTCCAAGGGTTTTGACCTCAGGCTCGGGTACATTGTGGCAGAAAAGGCTGATCAGAAGCCGCATAACAAGGGCGTCAAGGAAACCTCGGAGGTCTTTTCCACCATTTCGCCCGACCACTTGAACGCTTACGCCGCTTGAAGTTCGACTCCCGACTTTTTCCGGCAAGAAGGAGCCCGGGTGTTCATCTACCGTCTTTTGAGTGCTGCTGTCTTGATCCCCATCACCGCCTGGATGGTCTATGCTGGCGGGCTCTGGTTCTTGGTCACCATAGCCGTCGTGGCTGGTCTGGCCGGATATGAGTTCTGCCGGATTATGCGGATAGGGGGATATAAACCGGCGCCCCTTTTCTCCCTGGCCTTGGTCATGCTGTTTCTGGTGGACGCTCATTACCCGGCCTGGGAGATAGGCTCTCTGGGCCTGACAGCAGTCATCGTTCTTTCCCTGATCTGGCAGTTGTTCCAAAAAGATAGTTTGGCCCCCACCGTGGATTGGGCTCTGACCATCGCTGGGGGCCTTTATGTTGGCTGGATGGCTCGCCATTTCATCGCCCTGCGAGACGGGCCACAGGGGCTGAAATGGACGGTGCTGGCCGTGCTGATCACTTGGGTTGGCGACACGGGAGCCTATACCATCGGTCGTTGGCTGGGGCGCCACAAGTTCTGGCCGCGCCTGAGCCCAGGCAAAACCTGGGAGGGGACGATAGCGGGCTGGATGTCTGGGATAGCAGCGGGGGCTTTTCTGGGCTGGGCGATGGACTTTGGCCTTGTCCATGGTCTGGCGGTGGGTACCCTCGTGGCCTTCATCAGCCCTTTCGGCGACCTGAGCATCTCCATGATAAAGCGCCACGTGGGGGTCAAAGACTCCTGGAACATCATCCCCGGCCACGGCGGCTTTCTGGATCGCATTGATAGTTTGCTATTCAGCGTGGTGGTGGTCTACTACTACGCCCATCGTGTAGTGGGAATCTGAGATAGGAAAGCCAAATGGACAAAGCTCGGAGAAAAGTCATCAACGCCTGGTGTATGTACGATTGGGCTAACTCGGCCTTCGCCACCACCATCATGGCGGCCCTGTTCCCCCCGTTCTACAGAGCCCTCGTGACCGAGTCTGGGCTTGCCGAGAACACGGCCACCGCTTACTGGGGATATACGACCTCTATCGCGCTGCTGATGATCGCCATCATCGCTCCAGTGTTGGGGGCCGTTGCCGATTATACGGGCGGCAGGAAGCGATACGTGGCCTTTTTTGCCGGGCTGGGCATCCTTTCCACGGCAGCCTTTGTGTTCATCGGCACCGATACCTGGCTTTTGGCCTCGATCCTGTACATCGGCGGCAACCTGGGCTTTGCCGGAGCCAACATCTTTTACGAATCGCTGCTGCCGCACATCGCCCAAAAAGACGACATTGACCAGATTTCCACCAAAGGGTATGCCCTGGGCTACGTAGGCGGCGGCATCCTGCTGGTGATCAATGTGCTTTGGTTCATGAACCCCGCAATGTTTGGCATGCCCGACGTCGCCTTTGCCTTGCGTGCCTCGTTTTTCAGCGTGTCGGTGTGGTGGGGATTGTTCTCCATTCCTCTCTTCCGCCGCGTGCCTGAGCCTCCAGCGGCCAGAGAAACCGGCCCGGCGATCAACCCCATCAAGGCGGGCTTCTTGCGGTTGGCCATCACTTTCCGTGAAATCACTCGCTACAAACAACTGCTCATCTTTCTGATCGCCTTTTGGATTTATAACGACGGCATCGGTACGATCATCAAAATGGCCACGGCCTACGGAGATGAAATCGGCCTCGAGTTGACCGACATGACCATTGCCCTGATCATGACCCAGTTTGTGGGCATTCCCTTTTCGTTTCTGTTCGGCACGCTGGCCAAAAAGCTGGGCACCAAGCGGTCCATCTTGCTGGCGCTGGGGGTGTACACGCTGATCAGCATCGGGGGCTATTTCATGCGGACAGCCACTCATTTCTACATTCTGGCCTTTGTGGTGGGGATGGTCCAGGGTGGTAGCCAGGCGCTCAGCCGGTCGCTCTATGGGGCGATGGTGCCCAAACACAAGACGGCCGAGTTTTTTGGGTTCTTTAGCACCAGTTCCAAGTTTGCTGGCATCGCCGGGCCGTTGCTGTTTGGCGTCGTCAGCCAGATCGCTGGCCAGAGCCGCCTGAGCATCGTGTCCCTGATCGTCTTTTTCATCGTCGGCGGACTCTTACTCACCCGTGTGGACGTGGAGGAGGGCATCCGCGTGGCTCAGACCGCTACGGCGTAGCATCAAAAGACCCCCCATCGTGTGGGGGGCTTCTCGAATCTTCTCCCAGGTACCTGTACGACCGGGACACAGCTATCAGGGATTGCGGTATACGTCCTCGTGTGCACCGATGACCCGGTGCACACAGACACGCTCGCCGGTCTCCGGGTGTTCCTCAAAGTGAAACGTCCAACGATACTTTTGGCTGACACGCCCTGACCAGACACCCGGATATCCCTGTATGCGCTCAATCGCCAGGCTAGGATGTGACATGTTCTGACAAAATAGGGCAAATGCTTTGCGGGCCTGCGCTTTGACCGGTGGGGGCAGTGCCTCAAACGCCTTGCTAAATCGCCGGGTCTTGACGTGCCGCATCGCTACACCAGGCTCGCCAGGAAATCGGCGTCGTTGTCAAAGGTTTGCACGCGACCAGTGGCCAGGTCCTCCTCGGCCTCCCGCTCGGCGGCCTGCCACTCGGCCGTCCAAAACCACTCCTGCCCTGGCTTAATGGGTTGCTGTTGCAAATGAGTGTCTATCGCTTCGCGGATGATCTGTGACATGGGTTTGTGAGTGGCAAAGGACAACACGCGCAACCGTTCGTACTGCGCCAGCTCCAGACGTAATGAGATTGTTTTCATCGCTATCCCCCCTTATCCGATGTGTGTATCAGTATACCACAATATGCCGATATACACAAGATCGGTGATGATCAAGATGGTTCTCCTGAGCTTTACGGATGTGCAGAAAGGGGTGGAGGCGGCCCAGGCCACTACGACGTAGCATTAAAAGACCCCCATTGTGTGGGGGTCTCCTCCAATTCTCACTCGTTTCTTTCCGGCAGCGACACGATAGCCACCGATTCGCTATCCTCTACCACTGTTGCACTACTATTGCGGTGCAGGCGGTACAGGTGTCATCACTTGGCGGATCAAGTCGGCCGAATGAGCCAGTTTTCCCTCGCCGAGGTCTTGTTCCGCTTTCCTACCACCGGCGACCCGCCTTCGGCGGGATGAAACATAGTTAGCAGTTAGCAGCGGACAGGGGACAGAAGCCTTATTGAGCATCCCTGGCGCAACGAAACCCCACGTAGAAGTACCAGTACCTGGGGTTGCCTCCGACGCGGTAAGCGCAGCGGGCGAACCTCTGATTGCTGTGCCATGAGCCCCCACGCAGCACCCGCCTCTCGCCGGAATCAGGACCGGGCGGATTACGCCCGGGCGATTGGCTGTAATAGCCTGGATCGTACCAGTCGGCTACCCACTCCCACACATTGCCCACCATGTCCAGCGCGCCATACGGGCTGGCCCCTTTTGGCTTGCTTCCCACCGGCACTGTCCCCCCAGCACATTCACTGTACTGAGCGTGGTCACAATCCAGCCCTTCACCCCAGGGATACGTCCGCCCATCCGTCCCCCGCGCCGCTTTCTTCCACTCGGCCTCGGTGGGCAGCCGCTTGTCAGCCCACCGGCAGTAGGCGTCAGCATCGTTCCAACTCACGTAAACCACTGGGTGTTGGGCATAGTCGGCATTGTCATAGTAGGTGGTTTTCCTGGGGGTATCACATCTCCCTGCCTCCACACATTTCCGGTATTGGGTGTTGGTCACCTCGGTCTTGTCAATGTAAAAGGCGTCTAGATAGACAGTGTGCACCGGCTGCTCGTCACTGTCTCCCTCGTCGTGGCCCATGGTGAACTCGCCGGCTGGGACATAGACCATGCCCGGTGGAGTGGATGAGGGCATGTCGGCTGCGGGCACTGGCATCGGTGTGTCCGTCGGCGACATTGGCGTGGGTGTGTCGGTTGGGGGCATTGGGGGAGCCGAGGTCGGGGTGGGACCGCAGGCTGCTAGCCTCAGACTGAGGATGACCACGAACGCCAAAACGGTCTCAAGCTTCCCTTTCACTTCTGTTTCTTCTTTCGGCATTCATCCTCTACAGGGCAGATGTGAGGTCTTCTCTCATTCATCTGTATGCCCCTGCCGAAAAGGAGTGTGGCACCTATGCCTGAGCCCAATCCCTCAAGAACTGCACCAGCAGGCGCACGCCGACGCCGGTGGCCCCTGGGGTAGGCAGGTATGATCTACGGGGATAGAGTTTATCCCTCTCTATCCAGGTGGTGCCGGCGATGTCCAGGTGAGCCCAGGGATACCCCTGGGCAAACTTGCTCAGGAAAGCGCCAGCCGTGACCACCCCGCCAGGCCGGCCACCGCTGTTCTTGACGTCGGCCACTTCACTCTTTATCTGCTGGTAGTAGTCCTTGAGGAGAGGAAGCTCCCACGCCAGTTCGGCCGTGGTCTGGCTGGCGCGCTTAAGCCTGGTCACCAGTTCGGCATCGGTGCCCATCAGCCCGCTGGCCATGTGGCCCAGAGCGACCACACAGGCGCCCGTCAGGGTGGCCAGATCCACGACTGCCTGCGGCTCGTAGCGTTGGGCGTAGGCCAGGGCGTCAGCCAGGATAAGGCGTCCCTCAGCGTCGGTGCTGATGATCTCAATGGTCTGGCCAGAAAGGGAGCGAAGGACATCGCTTGGCTTGTAGGCTTTGCCACTGGGCAGGTTCTCTGTGGCCGGCACCAGACCCACCACGTGCAGAGGTAAGTTGAGGATGCCTGCCGTGCGCAGAGTAGCCAGGACTACCGCCCCACCAGCCATGTCTATCTTCCATTGCTCCATGCCTTTGCTCTGTTTTAGAGAGATGCCGCCGCTGTCGAAGGTCAGCCCCTTGCCCGCCAGGACGATGGTGTCCAGGTCTTTGCGGTCAGCGTTGTGCTCCAGAATAATGAAGCGGGCGGGTTCCTGGCTGCCCTGCGCCACGCCGAGGAGGGCGCCCATGCCCAGTTCCGCCATCTGCTCCTCGTCCAGGATCTGGCAGCGCAGGCCGTGCTCTTCAGCCAATTGGCGGGCCGTCTGAGCCAGCATGGTCGGGGTGGCCACGCTAGGCGGGTGATTGACCAGGTCACGGGTCAGCCAGACTGATTCAGCGATGACCTGGCCGACCCTGGCCCCCGCTTCTACCTGAGGGAGCTTACCCGCGTCGAACTCGACAAAAGTAAGCTGTTCGATCTCTGTCTCCCCCTCGTCGCTGGTGCTCTTGTGCTCCAGGAATCTGTACAGGGCCAGGATAGTGCCCTCGGCTATGGCCTGGGAAGCCATCTTGACCGAGAGCCCAGCTTTGCCCCCACCGTGTACGATGGTGCTGTAGGACCTTACCCCCAGTTGGCGAACCTTCCTGGCCACGGTGCCAGCGACATCCCGCACCTTGTCCAGATCGAACTCTTCCTCTTTACCCAGACCCACCACCATAACCCGCTGGGCGGGGATAGCTCCCCGGGTGTAGAGCACGGCCAACTCGTTCAGCTTGCCTGTCAAGTCGCCGCTGGCGATCAAATCGGTGATCAGCCCGCCCAGGGCTTTGTCAATGGCCCCAGTGGCCCCGCCCGGTGTCTTGACTCCCTGGAAGAGGTTCACCACGATCAACGCTGCCTCTTCCTGCTGGATCTGCCCCGCTTTGGCTGTTATTTCCATCTCTTCTCCTTATCTCCTATCTCTTATCCCTTATTGGTAACTGCTCAGGGTATGTCTGAAAAGTGATCGGCTCACTCTCGGGATAGCTCTGGACGATGTCATTGCGAGCGCAGCGAAGCAATCTCAGATGAGCGACAATGAGATTGCTTCGTCACTTCGTTCCTCGCAATGACAGGGTAGTTACCCTTATTGTAACGTTATGGAAATTTTCCTTTGGAGTAGCGAAACTTGTTTCGCGTCCGGCTGGCGCAGGACAAGACTTCGGCGAGCTCAGTCGAGCCGTTCTGCTACTCCCCCCAGGAAGTTCACCTTTGCGCCTCCAACTGGCGATATGCCTCCTGCATGATCAGGGCATCCATTTCCTGGAAGGGGCTCTCGCAGACGAGCAGGCCCTTGACGCTCAAGTCCTTCAGGGCTTGCAGCATCTCGATATAGCGCATGTCGGCCTCGGCCAGCATAATGTGCTCTCTCTCGCCCTTGGGACCGTACTCGATGCCCGAGAGGTGGATGTGCATGTCCTCCAGCCCCGTCTGCCCCAAGGCTGCCTCGACCTTGCTCAAGATGGCCACGAACTCTTCGTAGGAATTGTTCGCCCCAGTGCGAGCATGCAGGTGGGCAAAGTCCACACAGGGCGCCACACCCTCCACCTCGCGGCTCAGGGCCAGCAGTTCCTCCAGGGTGCCGAACTGGCTTTGCTTGCCGGTGGTCTCCGGCCGCAGGACCGTGTCGTTACCCTCGGCCCGCAGTTCCTGGGTGAGCTCCACCAGATGCATTTTGACCTTCTCGTAGACTACCTCAGCCGGATCATCGTGATAGAAGGCGGCGTGGAAGACGATGTTGCGGGCTCCACACAGCCAGCCGGCACGGGCAGCTTTGAGGATGCGCTCCCGGCTGGCTGTCACTTTGTCGGCCTCAGCAGAGTTGAGATTGACATAATAGGGGGCGTGGACACTGAGGGCTACTTGACATTCCTCCGCTTTTTGGCGTACCTTGGCTGCCGTTTTCTCCCCTATGCTGACCCGTCGCACCCAGGCCAGTTCCATACAGTCCAGGCCTAGTTCCCTGATGCGAGCTATGCCGGTACGGCTGTCAGGTTTGGGGCTGCTGGGAGGAACGCCGGCTGTGCCGAAGAGTAGGCTTTCCATAGGCGGTCCCTCATCCCTCGACGATGCGGCGATTGAGCCTGGCCAGGGCGAACCGCACTCCGCTTTGCAGATCGCTCGTGGTGACCAGGCTGGATAAATCCACGCCGAGGTGAACGACGGTTTGGGCGACCTCAGGGGTGATGCCCACCAGGACGCACTGCGCGCCCAGCAGGCTGGCCGCTCGCGTGGCTTGCAGCAGATGATTGGCTACGCTGGTGTCTATCACAGATACGCCAGTGATGTCAATGATGACCACTTCGGCGTCGTGGGTCGTGATGGCTGAGAGCAAGGTTTCTATGATTTGCTGAGAGCGGGCCGTATCAATAGCTCCTACCAGAGGCATGACCAGGACGCGATCCAGGACGGGGATGATGGGCGTGGATAGCTCGCGGACAGTGGCCAGTAGCCGCTGCTGGGTCTCGTAGGCTGCTTTCAGTTCATCAACCGTCTCCATTGTTCTGTCGAAGAGACGCGCCTTCTCAATGGCCACCATCACGTGACTGGCAATGGAGCTCAGAAGTTGGACGTGCCTTTCATCGAAAGCCTCGGCCTCGTAATCCTGTACAGCCATCAAACCGATGGCTTCATCCTGAAGGGTAAAGGGCACACCTAGCCAGGATCGGGCTGGTCTGTCACTGCCAATCAGGGGCCTCTTTCCTGGGAATCGTTCCTTTTCCTTTTCAAAGTCTCTGACAAGAAGCGGCTTTCTGCTTGCTATCACCACGCTAGCCAATCCCTCCCCCAGGGGAAGGGGTGCACGAGCCCGGTAGCGAACTCTATCGTCCATGTAGAAAGGGAAGGATATCATTTTGGTGTCTTTGTCATACAAGGCGACAAAGAAAGTGGTGGCGTCTATCAGATCCTCTATGGCCTCGTATAGGGCCTCGAACAGTCCTTCGAGACGCATGGTGGAGCCAGTGGCCTGGGCGATTCTCTTGAGGGCCGTCAACTCACTGACACGATTCTGCCACTCTTTGAAGAGTCTGGCGTTCTCAGCCTTTTGCTGTGCCAACTGCTGGCGCAGTTGTTCGATTTCTTGTCGCAAGCTAGCTATCGTCGTCTTCTTTCCCTTGGGTTTCTCCACCATCGTTCATCACCAATAAGCAGTCCGCCTCAGTGCGTTGCGGACGCGCAGCTTTAGTTCGTGCAGGTTGAAGGGTTTGGTAACATAGTCAATGGCTCCTGCTTCAAGGCCCTCGATCTTGTCAATCTGTTCTCTCTTTTCGGTCAGGCAGATGATTGGAATATGGCTGGTCTGAAAGGAGCTATGCAGTTGTTGGCAGATCTCAAAGCCGCTTATGTCTGGTAACCGGATGTCCAACAGTATCACGTCGGGCAGCAGTTCCTGGCAAAGCTTCAGCGCATCCTGGCCCCAGGCTGTACTCAATACCTGGTATCCCTCCGTTTCGAAGAAAAGCGAGAGCATCTCGACAGTGTCAGCATCGTCTTCCACTATCAATAACTTTTTTTTCTCTACAACGATTTCCATGGTGCCACTAGCCTCCAGGTAGAACTGTGCAGTTGATAGAAATCAAGAAACCACTTGACCGATCAGCATCGCTCCGTTTTCTATGGCCGATTCCCGCAGCACGACCGCGTCCTTGATGGTTACGTTGGACCCGATGTGACAGTCTCGCTCGATATAGACGCGGGGGCCGATAACGCACCCCTCGCCGATGATCGTTCCCTGTTCTATTCACTGAAAACAAGTGGCTCACTTCTCATCCCTCTCGATCATCACTCCTGGCGTCACCTGCAGGCGGTAGATCGCCGATGCGCCGGTCTCGCGCAGGGCTTTCTCCAGTCGTGTGACGTCCGGCCAGGGCCAGAGAGCGATGATCGTACCGCCGTGGCCGGCGCCGGCCAGCTTGGCCCCCAGTGCACCAGCCTCCAGGGCAGCGGCGATCAGCCTTTCATTCGACTCGCCTGACCCACCCAGGCCGCGCTGAATGGCGTGATTCTCATTCATCAGGCGACCCAACAGCGGCCAATCGGCCATGAGGAGTGCCTTCTTGCCCATCCGGGCGATTCCCGTGATTTTTCTGTAGCCCTCCACCACGGCCCTTTCTCCTTCCAGCCAGCGTTCGCGGAGTGGCTTGTGCACTGCGCCGGAAGCATGTTGCACACCCGTGAAGCCCAGCACAAAGGGCAACTCAGGAGCGTAGGTAGCCAGGGGCTCGATAGTCGCAAAGAGTTCCGCCTCGGCTTCGCGGTAGAATTGCTTGCCTCGGAAGTCCATGTAGTTCAGACCGCCAAACGTGCACATGTAGGCATCCTGGTAGCCACACACGACCTTGAGATAGTTCAACTCGATGTAACGGGCTCGCTCGGCCAGTTGGTAAAGGTTGGGATACTCTCCCTGCCAGGCCAACAACGCTTGCAGCAAGGCCACCACCAGCGCCGTAGACCCCGAAAGCCCGCTGTGCAAGGGAATCTCGCTTTCGTAGCGCACGTGACAGGCCAGTGGCGGCAGGCGCATGTAGTCGAGGATAGCCCGCGCCACGTCGAAGCGGTCGCTCTGGGGGCGCAGGTCATCCCGGCTGGCGATCCGGCACTCCTGCCCGTTGGTCTCCAGCACGAGTTCTGGAGCAGGCGTCACGGTTGCACACGCGCGCATGCCGACCGAACACGAAAGAACTGCGCCACCGTACATGTCTGTGGGGTTGCCGATAATTCCAGCCCGGCCAGGCGCCGAACAGACCACTTTGCGCTGATCAGAGTTCATACGCCTTTGCCTTGATGTACTTGCGGACCAGATACCCGTACCGTTCGTCGGCCAGGGCGAAGTCAATGAAGGTTCGGAAATAGCTCTCGAAATTGCCCACGTCGTAACGACGCTGGTCGGGAGAGAGAAGCCAGGCATAGACCGGCTCTCCCTTGTGGATCAGCAGTCTGATAGCGTCGGTCAGTTGGATTTCTCCCCGCTTGTCGGGCAGTGTGCGGTTGAGGGCCTCGAATATGGCCGGGCTAAAGACGTAGCGCGCAGCCACGGCCAAAGTGGTTGGCGCGGTGCCCGTAGGGGGCTTCTCGACAATATCAGTCATAGCCACCGGCTCGCCCGGCGGGGGCTCCTCCCCATCTATGTTGACGATGCCATAGCGGAAGGCTTCTTCGCTGGGGACCTTTTCCACGGCCACAATGGCCGTCGCTCTCAACTGGCGATGGGCGTCCATCATCGCCTGCAACGGGGCAGCGGGGTCTTCAGCGGCGATCAGAGAATCGCCCAAGGCAACCACAAAGTCGTCACTGTCCACAAAATCGGCGCCCAGCGAAATCGCGTGCCCCAGCCCCTTGGGGGTGCTCTGCCGGGTATAGAAAAAGCGCGATTTACCCTCGAGATAAGCCAGATCCGCCAACACCGTCTCATTTCCAGCCTGTTCCAACGCCAGCACAAGTTGGGGGTCTGAATCGAAGTGGTCTTCAATGACGCGCTTGCGGCGTCCGGTGATGATGAGAATCTGGCGCAGGGCGGCAGCCTGCAATTCCTCCACCACGTATTGGAGTATCGGCTTGCGCCCTACGGGCAGCATCTCTTTGGGCTGTGATTTGGTGGACGGCAAAAGTCGCGTGCCCAGCCCTGCAGCAGGAATGACCGCTTTCGTTATCTGTTGAGCCATTGGCTTGCTCCTTCCTTATTTGTCCCCTCACTGCAAGAATCACTTTTCCTCACGGCCTATTATACCACAAGGGGCTCAAACTGTCAGCTTTGTGTTG
>SOHZ01000383.1 GCA_004377365.1 Anaerolineales bacterium
CAGAACGCTAAGCCCACTGACATTGCGCCGTGTTTGTTTTCCACCACTCTCTATGTTATAATTACCTGCAAAAAGCCGCAAGTAGCTGGAGTTATTCCTATGATACAGCAAACTGCCCTGAAGTACGACGTTGAAGTGAAAGAGAATGGGCGCGTTGAATTGTCCGTTCCATTCCCGGCAGGCGCTCATTTGATTGTCTTCATTATCCAAGCCGACGATGCCTTCGACGATTTGCTGATGGCTGCTGAGAGTAGCCTTGACTTTTGGGACAATCCTTGGGACGACGAGGACTGGAACAATGCCTGAACAAGGTGATATTGTCCTCATACCGATTCCATTCACCGACCTTTCTTCCCAAAAGCGGCGACCTGTCGTGGTCGTTTCCAATGATGTCTACAATCGCAAAACTGCCGATGTTGTCGTCGTGGCGATGACTTCGAATCCAGCGCCTGTGGACTATGGTTTCATGATTGCTTCCGCCGACTTGGAAAATGGTACTCTCAATCGCCCCGCCAAGATACGCGTGGATAAAATCTACACGCTGGCTCAATCAATAGTTGTCAAAACTTTCGGGCGGGTCAATTCGGCAACACTTGATCGATTTGGTCGAACGGTGCATGATTTGAGTCCAAATAAACCGTCGCCGATGCGCACTGTCTCTCACATAAGGTGCGACGCACTTGTCAAGTGCGTCGCACCTGCCCCCAGCTCACCCCATGGCCATTGCCATCTCCGGCATCAGCAGCGAGCTCAGTTGGGCCAGCAGTTGCTGGTCGGTGAAGCCGTGCAGGATGATGGCCCCGCCCCGGCAGGCGGCCACGCACACCCCACAGCCCTTACACAGGGCCGGGTTGATCTCGGCCACCAGTTGAAAAGGCCGCGCCTCCACCAGCTCAATGGCGCTGGCCGGGCAGACCTCCACGCACAGCCCGCAGGCCACGCAGCGCAAGGGCAGCACCTCGGCGGTCATGGGCTCAATCTCTACCACCCCCCGCTGCAACAGCCCCAGCGCCTGGGCTGCCGCACCGCTGGCCTGGGCCACGGTGTCGGGGATGTCCTTGGGCGCCTGGCAGGTCCCGGCCAGGAAGATGCCGTCCATGGCCGTCTCCACCGGGCGCAGCTTGGGGTGGGCCTCCATGAAAAAGCCGTCCGCGCTGCGGGTGATGTGGAACAGTTGCGCCACCTGCTCCACGTCGGAAGCGGGCACCATGGCCGTGGCCAGCACCACCATGTCCACCGGGATCTCCACTATCTCTCCCAGCAGGCTCTCCTCGGCGCGCACCATCAACTGTCCATCTTCTGAGCCCTCCACCTGCGCGCCCTTGCCCCGGATAAAGATCACACCCTCTTCCTGCACCCGCTCGTGGAACTCGGCGTAGCCCTTGCCAAAGGCGGTGATGTCAAAGTAGAACTCGTAGACCTGGGCGTGGGTCTTCTCGCGGACCAGGTGGGCCAGTTTCATGGAGTACATGCAGCACACCCGCGAGCAGTAGGCATTAAAATTACGGTCGCGGCTGCCGATGCAATGCAAGATAGCCACGCTCTGCGGCTGGCGCCCGTCCTTGAGCAAGATCTCCCCGCTGGTCGGCCCGCCGGCGTCGCTGATGCGCTCCAACTCCAGGGCGGTGTACACCTCCTCCAGCCGGCCGTAGCCGTACTGGGGCATCTGCCGCGCGTCAAAGAGTTCAAAGCCGGTAGCCATGATGATGGCCCCCACGCTGATCTCTTCAAGGGTCTCGTGCATCTCGTGGTCAATGGCTTCCGGTCCGCAGGCCCACACGCAGCGGTAGCACTCGGCGCAGAGCCCGCAGTCCACGCAGCGGGCCGCCTCGGCCTGGGCCTGCTCTTCGGTCAGGGGCAAGACGACCTCCTTGAAGGTGCCCCGGCGTTCCTCCAGGGACAGCCGGGCCGGCTCGAAACGGGGCTGTGGAGTGATGGCTCCCAGACGGACCTTGGCCTGGGCTTCGGCCTTGGTCCACTTTTCCACCGGGGGCTTGGGTGGCTCTGGCTGCTCCAGCGGCTCCCCTTGCAAGAAGCGGTCAATGGACTGCGCCGCCTCGTGGCCCAAAGCCACGGCGTTGATGACAAACCCCGCGCCAGGGATGATGCCCCGCCCGGCAAAGATGCCCGGGTGCATGGTGGCCAGGGTTTTCTCGTCGCCGATCAGCCCCTTGTAAGCTGGCCTGAGGTACGACAGGTCCGAGAACTGGCCGATGGCCCGGATGACGGTGTCTACTTCCATGGTGAACTCGGTGCCCGGCTCGGGCACCACCATCCGCTTGCCGCTGATGTCAATGCGGCTCAGTTGTCGCGAGCGGGCGCACTCCAGCCCCACCACCTTGCCGTCCTTCCCCAGGATGCGGGTGGCCACCGTGTCAGAGACCAACTGGACGCCCTCGGCCTCGGCTTCTTCCAACTCCCACTTATAGGCCGGTATCTCGCCCCGCGAGCGCCGGTAGACCAGGGAGACCTCTTCTGCTCCCAGGCGCAGGGCGGTGGTGGCCACGTCCACGGCGGTGATCCCGCCGCCCACCACGGCCACCTTCTTGCCATTGCGGGGTATCCGGCCCAGGTTGACTTCCCGCAGGAAAGCGATGCCCGACAGAACCCCGTCCAGGTCTTCTCCCTCGATGCCCAGCCGCGTCTGGCGGGTGATGCCCGTGGCCAGGAAAACGGCGTCGTAGCCCTCGTCCAAGAGCTTGCCCGGGTCGTTGACGGGGCTGTTCAGGCGGAGCTCCACCCCCAGGCCCAGGATGTAGTCAATGTCCCGCTGCAAGATGCCCTTGGGCAGGCGGTGTTCGGGGATGCCGACGCGCATCATCCCCCCGGCCACTGGCAGTGCCTCAAAGACCGTCACCCCGTAGCCCATCCTGACCAGGTCGTGGGCTGCGGTCAGGCCCGTCGGCCCCGAACCGACAATGGCCACCTTTTGAGGCCGGGTCTGTGGTGCGGGTTCGGTGTGCCGCAGCAGGCCATGGGTGTAGACATAGTCGGTCACAAAGCGTTTCAAAGCCATGATGGCAATGGATTCGTCTACCAGACGCCGGTTGCAGCGCCCCTCGCAGGGATGGTGGCAGGAGCGGCCGCACACGCTGGGGAAGGGGTTGTTCTCCCGGATCACCCGCATGGCGTCCTCAAAGTGGCCATCGCGGATGCAGGCCACGTAGCCCTGGGCGTGCTGCCCGGCGGGGCAGCCGTCCTGGCAGGGGGCGATGCCCACTTTGTCAATCACAAAGGCGTTGGGCACGGCCTGGGGGAAGGGGCGGTAGATGACCTTGCGGTTGGACAGCCCCAGGTTGAACTCGTTGGACACCACGCGGGGACACTCCTCGGCGCAGGAGCCGCAGCCAGTGCATTTGTCCAGGTCCACGTAGCGCGGCTTGTGGCGCACCGTCACCTGAAAGTTGCCCACGTAGCCTTTCACGTCGGCCACCTCGCTGTAGGCCATGAGGTGGATGTTGGGGTGGGCGCTCACGTCCACCATCTTGGGCGTCAGGATGCAGGCCGAACAGTCCAGGGTGGGAAAGGTCTTGTCCAGTTGGGCCATGTGCCCGCCGATGGAGGGCTGGCGTTCCACCAGGTAGACGGGGAAGCCGGCGTTGGCGATGTCCAGGGCGGCCTGGATGCCAGCGATGCCCCCGCCCACCACCAGCGCGGCCTGGGTGACCGGCACCTGGCGCGGGTAGAGGGGCTCGTGGTCCCATAGCCGCTGCACTGCTGCGGCCACCAGGTCCTTGGCCTTTTCGGTGGTGGCGGGCTCCCTGGGATGCACCCACGAGCAATGCTCCCGCAGGTTGGCCACCTCCAGGTAGAAGGGATTCAGCCCCGCCTTCTTGAGGGTGGCGCGGAAGGTGCGCTCGTGCATGCGGGGTGAGCAGGCCGCGACCACTACCCGGTCCACGCCCAGATCGGCGATGTCCTGGCGGATCATCTCCTGGCCGGGGTCGGAGCAGGTGTACTTGTAGGTGTGGGCCACGACCACGCCGTCCAACTGGCGGGCGTATTCGGCCACTTCCTCCACGTCCACCGTGCCGGCGATATTGGAACCGCAATAGCAGATATAGACACCGATTTTCACTATGCTGCCTCCTCATTCCCTGTGAGCGTTCAGGAGTCCAGCATCCTGAGTAGCGCGGAACAACGTGGAGCGCGTATCGAAGGGTGCGGCAAACGTGGCGAGTCGTAGCAAACCCGCACCCTTCGATACGGCCTCTACTTCATTTCGGCCTACTCAGGATGTTTCATTGTTACCCCCCGAACGGTTACTCCATCAACCTTCCACGGCCCGCCAGACCAGCTCGGCGATGTCCATCACCCTCACCCTGACCTTCTCCTTGCGAGCGGCGGTCATCAGGGTGCGCTTGCACTGCTGACAGGCTGAAAGGAGGATGCGGGCGCCCGTCTTACGAGCCTGCTGCACTCGCCGGGCGGCCACCGCGGCGGTCACGCTCTCGTCCACAATTTGCACGTCCCCGCCGCCGCCGCAGCACAGGGCGTGCTCGCGATTGCTCTCGAATTCGATGAATTCCAGGCCGGGGATGCCCTCGATGACCTGGCGGGGCGCATCGTAGACCCCGCTCTTCCGTCCCAGGTCGCAGGGATCGTGGTAGGTGGCCGTGTCCTCGACGCCCTTTAATTTCAGCTTGCCGCCCTGCATCAACTGGGCCAGGAACTGGCTGGCGTGCAACACCTCGAAGCCCAGGGGGGACGAAGCGAGACGGGGGTAGATGTGTTCCCAGGTGTGGTAACAGGAGGGACAGGTGGTGACCACCGTCTTGGCTCCCATGGCCTTGACCTGTTCGATGTTGTGCTTCATCAAGGGGACGACCTGCTCTTCCATGCCCGCGCTGAAGAGTGGGTAGCCGCAACACCACTCCTCCCCACCCAGGGTGGCAAAATCCACGTCAGCGGCGAGCATGACCTGGGCCAGAGCCTGGGGGATGCCGTAGACCATGGGGTAGAAAGCGGCCACGCAGCCGACGAAAAAGAGGACCGGGGCCTCCCGCTTTTGCTGGAAGACCAGCGCCTCCTCGTCCAGATTCTGGCTCCAGATCAGGCGGGTGGCGTTGTCGTCACCGGAGATGTTGTAATTGGTGGACACGGTGTCCCTCAGCCTCACCAGATTCTCCGGCACCGGCACCCCCCTGGCGATGGCCAGGCTTCTCAGACCGACCATGGTCTCGGTGATCCCGATCTCCCTGGGACAGCGGGTGGTGCAGGAATAGCAGGTCGTGCAGAGCCAGATGGCGCGGCTGTGCAGCACTCGCTCTCCCATGCCCAGCCGGATCATGTGCAAGAGAGCGCGGGGGGTATAGTCCATGGCCGTGGCGGTGGGGCAGGAGCCGGAGCAGGTGCCGCACTGATAGCAGGTGCCCACCCGCTCGCCGCCGGGGGTGGCCGTCACTTCGGCCAGCAAGTCCGAGTTACTACGGTTGGGTGACGTCACTTGGACCTCCTCGTGGGGACTTTTTTGTGCGAGCCCTCGGCGCTGAGGGTTTGGGGGACCAACTTTTAATGACCACATTCTACCACAATTTAGCGCTTTTGTCCAGGGGTTTTTCATTAAAAACGTCAAGATAACTCGTCATGATGGATGCATAGGATTTTAAAGAATACCCCGCTGCAGGCTAATCATCTGCCTGAACAGAGAAAACAGCCGAACGGTCAACAAACTCACCATCCGGCTCTGCATGGTCATTCTCTTCTGTTCAATTCAGTGCCTGTGTTGCATCCGCCTCAAAGAGCCCTGGACGTTATGAAGGTTAAGAAAATAGTCGGGGTATAGTGCCTCCGCTTGCCCAGAGCTGGAAGCTCCGGGCTGAAAGAGCGAAGCCCTACGGGCTAAAATCCAGCCCCGAAGGGGGCTTTGCTCTCTCAGCACGGGGGTTTAGCCTCGTGCCATGCTCAAAACAGTATCGCGATAGACTGCTTTGCCAGGGTCAACAGGGGGGTAGGCAAGAGGCCCAGCACGATGGTGCCCAGGGTTGCCAGGGCAATGGCCAGGGCCAAGGGTGGGGCGAGGACGGGCCTGGCTTCTACAACTGGCTCCCGCATGTACATATGGACGATCACCCGCAGGTAGAAAAAGGCGGAGACGACGCTATTCAGCACGCCAATGATGGCCAGCCCCACAAAGCCGGCCTGCACGGCCGCGCTGAAAATATAGAACTTGCCGAAGAACCCGGCTAGAGGGGGGACACCGGCCAGGGAGAACATAAAGACGGCCATGGCCGCCGCCAGCAGGGGCTGGCGAGACCCCAAGCCCGCATAGTCGGACAGCTCAAGGTTGGGCTCACCCTCTCGGCCCACGGCAATGACCACGGCGAAGGCTCCCACATTCATGAAAGCGTAAGCCAGCAGGTAGAAGAGGACCCCCGCCATCCCTGATTCGTTGGCGGCTATGATGCCAATGAGAATGTAGCCAGCGTGGGCAATGCTAGAATAGGCCAGCATCCGTTTGATATTGGTCTGGGCAATGGCAGCCAGGTTGCCCAGAGTCATGGTCAAGATGGACAGGGCGGCCAGAGCCCAGGCCCAATCCCAGAGCAGAGTGGGGAAGGCGTAGAGCAGAAGGCGTCCCAGAGCAGCAAAGCCAGCCGCTTTGGCTCCCACCGACATGAAAGCCGTCACCGAGGTGGGCGCACCTTCGTAGACGTCGGGGGTCCACATGTGAAAAGGCACAAGAGCTATCTTGAAGCTAAAGCCCACCAGCAGGAGTCCCAGGCCAATGAACAGGTAGGGCCCAGATGTTGTGCCGGTCCCCGTCAGAAAATCAACAATCGCTGCCAGATTAGTGGTGCCGGTAGCCCCGTAGATCAGAGCGATGCCGTAGAGCAGAAAGCCTGAGGCAAAAGCGCCCAGCAGAAAGTATTTGAGAGCCGATTCACCTGATTTCAGGTCTGCCCGGTTAAAGCCAGCCAGGACGTAGAGGGAAATGGACAGGATCTCCAGAGCCAGGAAAACCGTCATCAGGTCGGTGGCCGAGCCCATCAGCATCATACCGCCAGTGGCGAGGAGGAGCAGAGCGTAATACTCGCCATAGTTCATCCCCTCGCGGACAAGGTAGTTGATGGAAATGAGGACAGAGAGGACGGCGGTTACCAGGAAGATCAGATTCAGAAACAGGCTGTAGCCGTCGGCCACGGCCATGGTCTGGAACATGGGATCCGTGCCATCCCAGATGTACCAGGAGACCACCGCAGCCACGATGATGCCCAGCAGGCTCAGATAGGCTAAAATGCTCTTTCTGCTGGTGAAGAGCTCAGCCAACAGGACCACCAGGGCGGTAATGACAATGATGATTTGCGGCGCAATGGCTGTAAAGTTCAAACCGGTGATGTTCACAACTGTTTCCTCCTGGAAGATTTTGGTGACAAGACGCGACCCTCAGGGCAGCTCGAAGGTTTCTTCAAGGGCCTGCACCGCCTCGTCTATGTCGCTGGCGTCAAGGAGACAGGATGTGCTGGAGATGGAGGTGCTGATAGCCAGAATGTTGATACCGGCCGAGGCCAGGGCCGAAAACATCACACCGGCGATGCCTGGCCGCTCCCCAAAGTGAGGGCCGAACATGGAGACTATCCCCACCTCTCCATCATAAACTATCTCTTTCGCCCCTACCGTTTCTTTGACGATGCCGAGCACTTCCAGAGCCAGTGTCAAGTCCTCTTGGGCCACACAGATGACGATGTTATCCAGGTTGTTGAGATCAATGGTATGAACGATGAAGGGGATATTGATGCCCTTGTCACCCAAAGCGCTGAAAATAGCACCACCCACACCGGGGCGGTCGGGAATGGACATTACGCCAATCTTGGCTAGGTTGCGCTTCTGGATGATGCCACCGATTTTGATCTTTTGTTCCTGCGTTTCCCTTCTCATCTCAACCTCAATAAATGGAACAGCCGGCCTGACACCCCTTAACCTTTCGGCAGGTTCACATAGAAGGTGCTTCCCTTCCCCACTACACTTTCCACTGAGATCTGGCCTCCGTGCTGCTCGACCACATCCTTGGCAATGGCCAGCCCCAGCCCCGTCCCTTCCATTTCCATGGCCTTGGCGTTCTTGGCGCGGTAGAACTCATTGAAGATGCGTGGTAGAGCCTCCTCTGGGATGCCGATCCCTGTGTCGGAAATCTCTATTCTTATTTGGCCGTCCTCACTCCAAGCCCTTACCACCACCGAGCCGCCGGCCGGAGTGTACTTGACAGCATTGCTCAGCAGGTTCATAAAGATCCGTTCCAATCCATCTTCGATCCCGACGAGGACAAGGGGCTCTTCTGCTATCTCTACTTTTAACTCCAGCCCCTTTTCCTCTGTACTGGTCTGCATCAACTCTGTGACCTTGGTAATGGTTTCGTTGAGTACCACCTCTGTCTTCTCACCCTTGAGCTGCTCTACCTTGCCAGCGGCCAGTTCCAGGAGATCTTTGACCAACGCCAGCAAGAAGGAAACACGCCGTTGCGAGCGCTGAATGAGGTCCTGCTGCTTGGAGGTAATGGGGCCCACATAGCCTTCTTCCAGGACCCTCAACATGCTCTGCACGGCCGAAAGGGGAGAGCGCAATTCGTGGGTGACCATTTGTACAAAGTCAGACTTGGCCCTATCGGCCATCTCCAGAGCCTGATAGGTTCTGGCGTTCTCAATGGCGATGGCCCCCTCGCTGGCCAGAGCTGAGAGGAACTGGGCGTCGCTCTCACTGAAGTGATCCGGTTCAATGCGATAGACGCAAATCACCCCCTCCGCTTTGCCTTTGATGAAGAGAGGGACACAGAGCATAGAGTTGATCCCCTCCGCTTTCGCCTCAGCCGGATATTGAAGGCGGTCGTCCCGCGAGGTATCGGAAATGATGACCGGTTGACCAGAAGAGAGGGTTTGATATGTTTGAAGGCTCTTCTGGACATCTATCGGCCCCTTGGTCAAATACTGCTCGCTGAGTCCGTAGGCGGCGACGGTGTCAACCATCTGGCCACTTTCGTCCAATAGCCTGATGGTACAGGCCTTGACTTGCATCGCCTCGACCGCGCTTTGAGCGATGAGGTTCAACACTTCCTCCAGGTTGAGGGTCGAACTGACCGTTTTGGTCACCTCGTACAGGGTTTGTATTCGCTGGTAAGCGCTAGACAGCCTCTGTTGAAGGCGCAGCAACTCCCTATCCTTCTGGCGAAGGTTGAGGGTGACTGAGGTGGCCATATAGACGGAAATGTACAGACAAGTTGTGAAGAAGAAAAGGAGGCTGGCGATATATAAACCGTTTTGGTATAGCGGGATAGAGATAAAGCCCAAAGATATATGAGGGATGAGGCCCCCATACTCGAGGGTGGCTAAAGCTCCCACCGCAAAGGCAGCCAGAGTGGCAAAGAAGTAACAGGCCAGGGGTGAGAACAGGATAGAGGCAATGATGAGATGGAAGATGAAATAGAAGAGGAGGGGGCTCTCCACTCCTCCTGAAAAGTGGACCAGCAAAATCATAGCCAGCCAGTCCAGGCTGGTCTGGACTTTGGCAAACCGGTCAAAGATGGCTGCTGTGGCGGGAGCCTCCCTCTCTAGCCGCTTCAAGTGAAACCGAAAAAGGGCACTGTAAATATACCCTGAGGACTTTGTCCGGCTCGGATATGAGAACCGCCGCTCCAAGTAGAGCCGAAAAAGAATGTTGTAGAGGAGGATGGACAGGCCAATGGTGTAAAGCGGCCATTGGGGGAGTTGAATGTCCAGAATAGAACTGGCGAACCAGGTAGCGGTCAACACGCCTAGGGCAGCAAACCATCTCAATTGGATCTGCCAGGCCACCCGTCCAACTAGCTCTTCTTCAACCGGCGTTCTGGGGGGCACAACCTCTTTTTCTTCCATCGAGCGTCTTCCCTCAAGAATGCAATCAGCATAGCTTCTTGGATGCACCGCCGTTCATGCCACTCTGGAGAAAGGCCAAAATGCAGCGACGAGCGGCGGCGCCCGTCGCTGATGACCCCATTGTTAGCAGCGATGACAAAAAGGGTAGAACTATCTCCAGTGATCTCACAGACAGTCGCCAGACTATTTCCCCAATAGCTTCTCTACCTTTTGCACCAGAGCGCTTGGCTCCAGAGGTTTCTCCACGAAATCGTCCACGGGCAGGTAATCCTCGTCTGGAGCAAAACGGAGCGACGTCGTGCTGTGGAGGGCAGTCAACATCAGGATCGGTATCTTGCTATAAGGAGCATACTCCGATTCTGGATCAGGGCTCCGCAACTGCAAGGAGACCTGGAAGCCCTCGGTGGTGTAGTCCATCATTACGTCCAAGATGATCAAATCGGGATGGATCTCCTTGACTTTCTCCAGTCCTTCCGTGCCACTGGCGGCGCTAAAGACCTGGTAGTCTTTGGCCTCCAGGGTCAGCCTGATCACCTCCACCAAGTCTGGGTCATCATCAACGACCAAGATTTTCTCGTTAGCCATTTTGCCTTCCTCCTATCTGTTCCTGAGACAGCGAGGGCAGATCAAGTCGCTGCTCAGCTAGCATCGAGTTCGTCAAGAATGATCCTGATGATCTGCGGAATTGCGCCTTCCACCTCCGAGCTCAGCCCTGCCCCCATTTCTACCCGGCGGGGTTGGATACCGATGATGACCAATTCGGCAGGGGCCACTTCCAGAGCTTTGGCTAGAGCCAGCGCCTCTCCCAACCCTAGCTGGTGGAGGGACAGTGGGATTTCTACTGTTTTGAGCCGCGCCTCCAATGGGGTGAACCTGACTACGCGGCCGGGGGGATGGCCCATGTCCGCCGCGTCCACGATAATAACCTTCTGATAGCCTTCCATTAGGCCAACGAGGCCCAGCCCGGCAGTGCCCCCCTCGGCCACCGCCACCCCATCTGGCAGTTCCAGCCCTTTCAACTCCTCGGCCACCCGCATACCGACTCCCTCATCTCCCAGCAGCAGGTTGCCAAGGCCCAGGATCAGGACACGTTTCACGCTTTACGCTTCTCGTCTCACACAAACTCCACGTTCAGGAGATGGGTTGAGCACGAGATGCAGGGGTCATAAGCCCGCACCAACATCTCCAAGGCCAACGTGATTTCTTCCTGAGACTTGTCCACAATGGTGGGTGTCAGAGCCTTCAGGTCCCGCTCAATGTTGTTGTGATTCATATTGGTGGGGATGATGAGGTTGGCCCCAGTGATGGTACCATTGTCATCCAAGATATATTCGTGGATAAGGATGCCCCGGGGCGCCTCCGTCGCCCCTACGCCTGTCCTGAGCTCGCCCTGAGCAGAGTCGAAGGGCGCAGTCGAAGGGCCAGTCCCGCCCCTGATCTCAACGCTACGATCCTCCTCCTTGAGGCCTATAGCTAGGAGATCGTTGATGATGCGCACACTATCTTCGAAGCAATGAGCCGTTTCAACCAGTTGGGCGACGTTGTTCATAAAGGGGTTGTAACACATTGGCTTCAGGCCCATTTCTTCGGCTGCCCAGCGGGCCAGTGGGGAGAGCTGCTCGTAGTTGTTGTTGAAGCGAGCCAGAGCGCCCACCATGAAGGATTCGCGGGCTGCTTTGGCGTGCTTAGCCGTTGAATAGGGTACAACGAACTCTTTTATCTTCTCCCTGTATTGAGGTACCGGGGTGGTGCCGCCATCGGTGGAAGCGATGTCCCCATTGTAGAAAGCGTACTCATCGTCCCTCTGAAGAGCCAAGTACTCGGTCTCCCGCTCGAAGTCGGGGATGTCTAGCGTCTTGAATATCCCCACCCAGGCTTCCAGGTCGGGGATGGCCTCCGTCAACCGCTGGCGCAGAGCCCGCAGTTCATCCTGCGTGGGGAGGCGAGTCCAGCCGTTGACCACCATATTGATCGGATGCGTGGTGCGGCCACCTAGCAGGTTGCTCCATTCATTGCCCAGACGGTGCAAACCGATGGCCTTCAGCAGCGGTTCCTTGTGGGTGGTCGCCAAAGGAATGACACTATTCACCCCCAGAAAGTCAGGGGCCGCCAGGTAGAAGACGTGCAAGGTGTGACTCTGCACCGTCTCAGCGTGCAGGATCAGTTTCCTCAGGAGAACCGTTTGTTCCGAAGGTTGGACACCCAGAGCCGCTTCGATCCCTTGCAGGGAAGCTATCGTATGACCGATGGAGCAGATACCGCAGATGCGGGAGGTGATGTGAGGAGCATCGGCGTAGCTCTGGCCCCGCACCATCGCTTCGAAGAAGCGGGGCGCTTCGGGTATCTCCCAGCGCAGCTCCTTGATGGCACCGTCTTTCAGGTCAACCACGATGTTGCCGTGTCCCTCAACTCGGGTCACGTAGTGGACGTTGATCTTGCCATCTTTCATTTAGCCACCTCCATGTAGCCGTCAAACATACGGAAGCTGTTCAGTATTTGCTCCACTGTGAGGTCATGCTCTTGCAGAACCTCTTTATGGGAGTCGAGGTTGGGGTCGTCTACCAGGCCCCGGCAACCTTCGCACTTGTTGCCGTAGGTGGGGCAGATAGCCTCGCATCCAGCTCGCGTCACTGGCCCCAGGCAGGTCATGCCCTTGTCGAAGACGCAGACATTCCCTTTCGTCCTGCACTCCACGCAGACAGGATAGTTGGGGATGGGGGGCTTCTTGCCAACAAGCAGGGCCTTGACCACCTCTACGAACTCTTTGCGGTCAATAGGGCAGCCGGGGACAGCGTAATCTACCGGCACCACGGCGCTCAAGGGTCGGGTAGGGATCGTGTCGAAATGCTTGGCGTCTTTACCGTAGACATACTCCAGTACCTCGTCCATTTCGAAAAAGTTCTTCAGGCAGTTGACACCCCCAATGTGGGCACAAGCGCCCAAAGCCACCAGGACCTTGGCATTTTGGCGAATGCCTTTCAGGCGTTCTATTTCTGTCTCGCGAGTGATGGATCCTTCGACAATGGCGATGTCATAGTCGTCAGAATGTCCTGTCACAGCCTCCCGCCAACTGACCACGTCCATAAGCCCGACGAGGTCCAACAGTTCTTCCTCCAGGTTAACGATCTGTA
>SOHZ01000653.1 GCA_004377365.1 Anaerolineales bacterium
GTTCGTGGACAACTGCGTGCCCGCAGAGTACCACGAGGAGGCGAAAGCCCAAGGGCTGAACGTGCACCAGTTGCTGGAGCAGAAAGCCGCTCAGCAGAAGCCAGGCGAGCACGGGCTCGTCGCGCTGGATTGGTGGAACGGCAACCGCTCCATTCTGGTGGACGTGGACCTGACTGGCCTGCTGGTAGGGGCGACGCTGGCTACCAAGCCGGAGGACATCTACCGGGCGTTGATCGAAGCCACAGCCTATGGCACGCGGGTGATCATCGAGGCCTTTGAGAAAAATGGCGTCGCTGTGAATGAGATCGTTGCCTGCGGGGGGCTGCCGGAGCGGAACAGGCTTCTGATGCAGATCTACTCCGACGTCACCGGGCGGGAGATCAGGGTGGCGGCCACGGCCCAGGCAGGAGCCTTCGGCTCGGCAATGTTCGCCGCTGTGGCTGCGGGCAAGGAAGCCGGCGGTTACGACTCTATCTTGGAGGCGGCCAAACAGATGGCTCGCCTGAAGGACGTCGTCTATCGGCCCAACCCGGCCCACAATGCCGTCTACGATCAGCTCTACGCGGAGTACCTAAAGTTACATGACTACTTCGGCCGGGGGCAGAACGACGTGATGAAGCGGTTGAAGGTCCTCCGGCAGCAGGTTCTGGCTGGCGATTAGCCCGCCATAGGAGAGACCCTATGCTCGAGCATCTCAAGGAAGAGGTCTATAAACTACACCTGGAACTACCCAAGTATGGCCTGGTAGTCTGGACGAGCGGCAATGTCAGCGCCAGAGATCCGGAGAGCGGCCTGGTGGTGATCAAACCCAGTGGTATACCCTACGAAGAACTGCGCCCAGAGCATCACGTCGTCGTGAACTTGCAGGGCGACATAGTAGAGGGAACGCTCAAGCCCTCGTCCGACACGACCAGCCATCTCTACATCTACCGGCAAAGGGAGGATGTCAACGGCGTGGTTCATACACATTCTCCTTACGCCACCGCCTTTGCTGCAGTGGGCAGGCCTATCCCGGTCTATCTCACCGCGATGGGCGACGAGTTTGGCGGACCCATTCCCTGTGCCGGTTTCGCCTTGATTGGCGATGAGGAGATTGGCCAGCAGGTGGTGGAGCATATTGGCTCGTCGCCGGCCGTGCTCCTCAAGCAACACGGCGTCTTCACTGTGGGCGCCACTGCCGAGGCCGCCGTCAAGGCCGCGGTCATGGTGGAAGATGTAGCGCGTACAGTGTGGCTTGCGCTGCAACTGGGACAGCCGGATGAGATTCTCCCAGAAGATGTGGCCAAGTTGCACTATCGCTACACCCACGTTTACGGTCAGTAGGAGCCCCAAGAAGCTAAGCTCCATAGTGCTGTCTAAGTAAGCTAGGTATGACGACCGCAGTTCCGAAAGAAGAAAGCTCCCGGCTCGAATGGCCGGGAGCTTTGTCTACGGGTGGGGGCTCCCTCCTAGAGGAGCGGGTGATGGGATTCGAACCCACGGCCGCCTGCTTGGGAAGCAGATGCGCTACCACTGCGCTACACCCGCACGGCATATTGTACTCAGGCTTATGATATTATACTCCAAAGCTCTATGTTTTGCAAGTACGAACTATCTAGAAACCCTATGGCTTTCTAGGACAGTTCGGCAGAAATGAGCTATCGGTTATCTGCTTAGAGGGGATCACCAGATCCCCGTCTGAAGCGCCGATTTTGCCGCACAAGGCCGGGATCTGGCGATCTCTGGCGAGCACACAACTGGTGATGGATTTATGCCATCGTGTACTAGCTCTCCAGTAGCCCCTGCCGCCCGAGCCGGACGCTGGCCTCTAGCACGGCCTCGGCTTGAAGGTGACAGGCAGTGCGATAGACCTCATCTAGCCGGGCGGGGTTCCAGCCCTGCGCCAGCTCAATGTACGGCTGGAAGAGCACACCGCCGAGGACTCCCAGCGCCCGGGTCACAGCGAACAACGTGCTGGCCTCGCCGTTCTCCATGCACAGGCAGCCACGCTCGCGGAAGCCCTTCGCCATCTGTGGCGTAATGCGATACAACGCCTCACAGGACGCGTTTCCGCCCACATGCACCCTTGCTCCCCGTTCGCGGCAGGCCGCCGCCAAGACCTCGACCAC
Source organism: Anaerolineales bacterium (assembly GCA_004377365.1). Taxonomy (GTDB): domain Bacteria; phylum Chloroflexota; class Anaerolineae; order E26-bin7; family E26-bin7; genus E26-bin7. The sequence continues at coordinate 2,109 of SOHZ01000653.1, forward strand.
GACCGGATCAGCGTAAACTTGGCCGAGGTGTTGCCGTAGTGAATCGAAGTCCCGTCGGGACCGACGGAAAACGCGGGCACGATCAGGTCGCCGAACTGGACCGGTGACCCCAGCGACCAAGCGGCGCAGACCAGGAAGATGGCCTGCACTCCGCAGGCGACCAGGTCCTCCACGATGCAGGCCAGCGGGGAAGCTCCCATTGGCGGGACAAGCACCGTGACGTCTATCCCCTCAAATGCACCACGCTTCACGATTTCGGCGGCCGCGTAGGGGTGGTGGTACGGCGTGATCCACGCCGTGTCCTCCAGTCCACAGAGTGCCTGCAGCCAATCCACGACCGCTTTCGAGAAAGTCAACACAGCGACGCCCCCCAGCTTTAACTCCCCGTCGCCGAGCCCTGCCTGCCGGGCAGCAGACAGGGTCTGTTCTGGTGTGATCAGCCACGTCATTCTTTTTCTCCTCCTAATCGGGCGATTTCAATCCACCTTTCTCCGGCCCAGAATCAGAAACGTTGCCGTCAGGCTGCCTATGCCCAATACTATCAGGGCGGCTGCTTCTACCCAGATGTATTGTAAAACAACACCCTTCACCATAATGTAGCGGACGATGATGAGATAGTGCTTGATAGGGAAAAGGTTCGAAGCGGCGCGCAGCAATGGAGGCATGTTTTCTACTGAGACTATATAGCCGGAGAAGACCATCTCCGTCATCGCCAGCAAAAAGACGAAAAGCAACGCCTGTTGCTGGTCACGAGCTATGGCCGAGATCATGATGCCCCACCCCAACTCCACCGTGATGAACAGCAGGGTCAGGGAGAGCAGCAACCACACCGAGCCCCGCAAAGGTACGTTGAACCCCCAGACGGTCAAGGGCAAAAGCAAGAAAAAGTCCACACAGGCGATAACCATCGCCGGAATAGCCTTGCCGATGATCAATTCCAGACTGGTCAGCGGCGTGACCAGCAGTTGCTCCAGGGTGCCCAACTCCCGTTCCCGGGCGATGCCTACGGCCGCTACCAACAAAGTCACCATATAGACGACAAAGCCCAGTTCGGCGGGGATGGCGTAGAGGCCATATTCCAATTCCTCGTTGAAACGGGCTATCATACGCAGATCAATGGGCGTGCCCGCATCCCCGGCTCCGCCCCACCGGGAAGCTAACTTTTGTCCCCATTCAGCGACAGCCCCTTCTATGGCCTGCCGAACTGTTCCGGAGGCAATCATATTGGAGCCGTCAATGATCACCTGGAGCTGGGGTACACTGTTGGCGGCCTCCAACTCGGCGGCGAAACCGGGTGGGATGAGGAGGGCCACGGTGGCCTTGCCCCCCTCGATCAACTCCTGGGTCTCTCCCAGAGAATCGGGATAGGCGGTGACATCCAGAGTACCGGCGTTGGTCACGGCTGTGACCAGGGCCCGGCTGATCTGGCTTCTGTCCTGATCAAAGACAACCAGAGAAAGGTGTTCTACATCCTTGGAAGTTGCCCAGGCCATCAACACCAACTGAAGGAGCGGCCCCAGAAGGATGAAAGGTGTGGTCACCCTGTCGCGGCTAAAATGGATGAACTCTTTGAGAGCCAATTGCCAGATACGATTGAGCATCCCGTCCCCTACAACTCGAATATCACCTCAGTTTCTTCCGAAACAGGCCGATCCCCAGCCCCAGAGATACGCCCCCCAACACAGCCAGGACCAGCGCCTCCGGCCACAGCTCGGCCAGCCCGACGCCTTTCAGCAAAACCCCGCGGGCGATGGTCACAAAGTAGGTGGTAGGCAGGCTGTAGGACGCCAACGTACTGGGCGAAATCTCTCTGGGAACGGGCTGGTAGAGACCTGAGAGAAAGAAGCTGGGCAGAAAGAAGATGAGAAAATTCCCGATCATGGCCGCCTGTTGACTGGATACGAAACTGGCCATGAGCAAACTCAGCCCCATGGTAGCCACCAGTAAGTCCAGGGTCAACAGACCGAAGACCAGCACATTTCCGCGAAAAGGAACTTTGAACCAGACGGTCGCCATTATGATGGCCAGGAAACAGCTCAGAAGGCCGCTGATGACGTAGGGGATCATTTTGCCAAACCAGAACTCAGCCCGTCCCATAGGAGTGACCAGCAATTGCTCCAGGGTGCCCATCTCTTTCTCGCGGGCGAGGGCCACGGCACTGGAGAGCGTCGGCATAATCAGCACCATGCCCAGTAGGCCCGGCACCAGGCTGAAGAGAGAACGCTCGCCAGGGTTGTACCAGATGCGCAGGCGCACATCTACAGGTAAGGTAGAAGCCAGTGCTGCACCGGAGGGGGACACAGGCCCCAATTCCTCCAGGACGATGAAGCCCTGGGTGCGAGCTCGGACCCGGGCCAGAGCATCGCGGGCTATCACGGGGTCTGTACCATCGAGAATCACCTGGATCTGAGCGGAACGGCGGCGTCCCAAATCGGCCTGGAAGCCAGGTGGGATAACGACTACAGCGCTCGCCTGGCGACGGAGAAACCAGCCATCTACCTCGCTGTAGCTCGATACGTAGCCTGCCAGGGAGACGTTCTCTTCGCTGACGAGACCAGCCACGTACCGCCGCGACAACTCGCTCCTGTCCTGATCGAGCACAGCGTAAGAGACCTGCTGGACATCAAAGGTCAAGACGTAAGTGAGAGTGAAAAGAAGAAAAGCCGGGGAAAGGGTCACCAGAAACAGGGTACGGGGGTCGCGAATGATGTGCAGACATTCTTTACGCATGATGGCCAGGGTTCGATGTAGGGACATTGTACGCGCCTTGCTCCTTGTGGATTCGTGCGAAATCCATTGTATCAGAAGGAACCCGAACCGTCAAGGTGAGCCTGATGGGAATCACGATGCCATATTGTCAGACTGGTGAAATGATGATATAATCTGGTAAGCGTTCAGCCGCCAGATGTCAGCTTTTGGATGAGGGCCGCACGCCCTCTTTTCGCATACGTGGAGGTCTGAAAGATTCTTCACACAAGGATTTCGCTGACTCGGGTGGCTGCTGAATGCTTACCGAACATAATAGAGGAGAGAACCATCATGGAGATAAAACTGGCAACGCCAGATCAGCGGAAGACCGTCATCGAGCTGATCACTGAACTCTGGACGTATTATGACATTGCGGCTGAGCGTGACAACATTAGCCAGGCAGTGGACCTGATCTTCAGCCAGCCCGGCCTGGCCGAAATCCACCTGATCTACGAGGGCGACGAAGTGGCCGGCTACTTCATCCTGGTGCTCAGCCTCAGTGTCGAATACGGTGGGCTGTACGTGACTCTCGATGGACTGTTTGTGCGTGAGCCCTTCCGCCGACGTGGGCTGGGCCGCCAAATCGTCAACTTTGTGTTGGATCGCTGTCGCGAGCAGGGTTGGTTGGCCATTGAGGCCATAGCTGATGAAGAAAACAAGGTAGTCCAATATTTCTATGGGTCTCATGGCTTTGTCCCAGAGCGGTGGGTACATCTCCGGCGCCGGGTGGACCACTAGCAACGTAGATAAGGAGGCGGCCATGGCTGGCAAGTATATCATCGCCCACGACGTAGGCACCAGTGGCAACAAGGCAGTGCTGGTAGACCCACAGGGTCACATCCACGGCAGTGCCTTCGAGCCCTACGAGGTCAGCTATCCCCGCCCCGATTGGGCGGAACAGAAACCCGCGGATTGGTGGCGGGCGGTCACCCGCAGCACCCAACAGTTGTTGGCCGAGAGCGGGGTGCAGCCAGGCGAGATCATGTGTGTGACCTATTCGACCCAGATGCTGGGCGTGATCCCTGTGGATGGTTCGGGTACCCTCTTGCGGCCAGCCATTATCTGGCTCGACGGACGAGCTCAGAAGCAAGCCCAGCAGATCATGCGCAAGTTCCTTGGACCGAAGGTTTTCGCTGCGGCCGCTGGAACGCCTCTCTCGGGCAAGGACGTGGCTCCCAAGATGCTGTGGCTCAAGCAGAACGAGCCCGACGTCTACAAACGCACGGCCAAATTTCTCGACGTTAGTGGCTACCTCCTCTATCGCAGCACTGACCTTATGGTGGCAGACTGGACGGCTGCCTCGGTGGTGGGGCTGGACCTGAAGAAAAAGCAGTGGATGACATGGCTGTTCAATTACATCGGCCTGGACCCGGCCAAGTTGCCTACTCTGGTAAAGTCCACCGATCGGGTCGGCGGGCTCACGGCGCAAGCGGCGTCCGAGTGTGGGCTGCTGGAAGGTACGCCGGTCATCGCTGGGGCGGGCGATGCGCCGTCGGCCGCGGTGGGCTCTGGAGCCGTGGGCGAGGGAGAGGGGCACATCTCTCTGGGCACCTCGGGATGGGTGGCGGTGGTGACGGAACGCATCGTCACCGGCAAACACGGCATCGCCAGCATCCACTCGGCCGACCCTGGGAAGGCATTTCTCATCGCCGAGACGGAAACCGCTGGAGCCTGCCTGCAGTGGATCGCCGACCAGTTCTACCGAGAGGAACAGAAAGACCCTGCCATCGAGAACGTGTTCGCGCTGATGGACCGCGACGTAGAGGCCATCGAGCCAGGCTCCAGCTACCTCATCTTCACCCCCTGGATGTATGGCGAGCGGGCGCCTATCGCCGACACTTTCGTGCGTTCCACCTTCTTTAACCTGAGTGCAGACCACCACCGCGAGCACCTGCTGCGAGCGGTGTACGAAGGGGTGGCCTACAACCTGCGTTGGATTATGGAGGTGATGGAGCACAGTTTCGGCCATCGTCAAGAGGTGTTTCGGGTGATCGGCGGGGGGGCGCGAGGTGCCCCGTGGATGCAGATCATTGCCGACGTGACGGGCAAACGCATCGAAACGGTGCCCAATTCGCAGGAGGCGGGGGCCGTGGGTGTAGCCCTCATTGCTGCCATCGGCCTGGGCATTTATCCCGACTTTGCAGCGCTCAAGGACGTGATCAAAGTCGCCCGGGCCTTCGAACCCCAGTCAGACCACGCCAGGGTCTACGATTGCTTGTTCGCCGCCTACAAAAAGGTCTACCGCTCTCTCAAAACAGTATACAGAGAAGTCAACGAGGAGCGATTCTCTGAGGCAAAAGCTCCAATACTCAACCAGACGAGGTGATATAAAATGACTGACATAGATCAACCTGATGTCCCTCCAGAACAAGAGAGCCCTGAATCTCCGGTCTGGAACGGTTGGGCCGATGCGAGCGGACGACCTGCAGCGTCTGCTGCTCTCCCTTTCCTGACCACCCTCTCAGAGGCCAGCCGGGCGAGGCTGGAGGAGCTGCTGCACGATGAGCATCATCCAGCCGACACTGTCATCTTCCGCGAAGGAATGCCGGGGGATGTGCTCTATATCATCTGGTCTGGCCGCGTGGCCGTCATCAAGGACCTGAAAGGAGAGACTCCCATCCTGCTGGCCTATGGGGAACCAGGAGAGATTCTGGGGGAGATAAGCCTCCTAGAGAACGGGCCTCACTCGGCTTCAGTGGTGGCTGTGGAGGACACCCATCTGCTCCGCATCTCCCGCGCTGATCTGCAAAAGCTCTTGGGCGAGCAATCTCCCATCGGTATTGAAATCCTGGGAGCCCTTGGCAAAATTGTCAGCACCCGTCTGCGTGCTGCCGACGAAGCCCGCACCTCCATTGTCCACGCCGAAAGCCGCCTGGCTCGCCATGTCCAGCGACTGGCCACTGAAAAAGAGTACCTGGCAGAGCTGGAACGACTGCGTCAGGAGACCACCGATCTAATCGTACACGACATTCGCAGCCCTCTTAACTGCATTGAGGCCAGCCTCCAGTTGTTGCAGATGATATTGCCCGAAGATGTGCTGGCCTCTTGTGCTAAAATTATTGACCTGGCTCTGGGTAGTTGCAAGGACGTCCTGAATTTGGTTGATTCCCTGCTGGAGGTGGCCCGCATGGAAAGCGACGAGCTAGTCCTGGATCTCCAGCCGATCTCGTTAATGCCACTGATCACCGACACCGTCAACCGGCTGCGCCTCCTGGCCGAGCAGTACAAAATCACCCTCGAGCTGGACGCCCCGGCTGAGTTGCCCTCCATCCAAGGCAATACTGGGAAGCTGGAGCGGGTGCTGGACAACCTGCTGGACAATGCTCTCAAGTACACGCCCGAAGGAGGGTTGATCACCATAGCCGTCCGGCAGGTGAACGGCCAGATCGAGGTCCGTGTGACCGATAGCGGCCCTGGCATCCCTCCGGAGTATCGAGAGCGCATCTTTGACCGGTTTACCCGGGTGCCCGGTTACAAGGGGCGCCGCCGGGGGCTGGGGTGGGGGTTGTCCTTCTGCCGCAGCGTCATCGAAGCCCACGGCGGTCGTATCTGGTTGGAGAGCGAGGTCGGCCAGGGGAGCACGTTCGCCTTCACCATCCCTGTGGAGGCGCGATGAGAGACCGTTTAGGGAAGCCTTGCGAAGGTTCCAAAAAGCGCCCTACTATCCGAGAGTCACTGGCCCTCTATAAAGAGAGAGAACGGCAAGAGATGATCCAGGGCTACCAGGAGATGGCAGCGCTCAATAAGGAATTGGCTGAAGAATCCATGTCTGCTGTCAACGAGGTATGGGCGAGGTATGATTAGGGGGAGTGTCCATGCTAGGCCCTAATTCCCGTCTCGGTCAGGAAATCCAACGTATCCTCAAAGAGAGTTGGCGACGTGGTTAGATCGGTTGGGTGGAGCCGTGCTGGTAAAGGTATTTTGGATAGAGTTGTAATTCACGAAGCGAGGAGAAATATGCATCCTCTGGAGATCCTTCAAGGCTACCGTTTGGGTGGACATCAGGCCACCGTGGAGTTGGGTGCACCCATCATCCACATTGATTTTGACGTCCTCAAGCTGGTAGAAGACATCCAGGCCGGCAAGGTGAAAGCGGTCATTCTAACTGGCACCGCCGGTGATGGCAAAACCTACCTGGCCTACCGCGTCATAGGCGCCTTGGAACTGGATCGCACTACTGTCGCTGCTGCACAGGCCGAGGGTGGCTACGACCAGGGCGGCACCTATATTGACCTGGACCTTTCCGCTGGCCCCCTGACGGACGCTCGCGTGCGGCGGCTGCATCAAGTCCTTAGCACGCCAGGTAGGCTCACGCTTGTCTGCGCCAACGAGGGTAAACTCTCCGAATTAGAAGAGAGATTCCGTAGCGCCAGTCTGGATATTCCCCAGACGCCCTTGCGTATCAATCTCAGCCGCCGAGCGCTGGTGAGTCCCAAAGCATGGGACAAAGTCCGTCGCGGTGTGCTAGACGCGCCCTTTTGGGGCGAAGCGGACCTGTCTAAAACGCACATCATGACTCGCAACCGTGCCTGGCTGCAAGACTCGACTGTAATGGAGAACGTGCGCCGCTATCTGCTGTTGCCCTACCTCTTGGGCGAGCCGATTACCGTCCGTGAGGTGCTTTCCTTCCTGGCCTACTCCCTTACCGGTGATCTGACGCTGGAAGAGGCTGAGCAGATGTCAAAGGATGAAAGGCGCGTGCTTCCCTATTTTCTGTTTAACACCCTCTTCAGCGAACCCGGCGGCTACGTCCACGGCGGTCGCGCTGTGCCGGCTGAGAAGTTGCTATGGTGGATGTTCCGCTTCGACCCCGGCGCTACGGCCAACCCACAGGCCGACCTGCAACTGCTTACCCAGCTTGATCAGCTTGACGTCGCGCCGCCGGACGAACTGCTCGACTACTGGCATTCTGAAACGGTTGTTCAGCCAGAGGAAAGATCCGATACCAAATATCGACGGCGCGTGGCTACGTTTATGAACTACGCCCGGCGCTGGTATGCCCTATTCAGCGAGGTTGGCCACAGCGCCTACTTCCCTTTCCGGCACTTTGACGACTATGTTGACGCTCTGCTCACGCCATTCGAGAACCTGGATGACGAGGTTCCAACGCTGATCAAAGGGCTTAACTTGCTTCTATCTGGAGGACAGGTTGAGGAAAAGTACGACTTGAACCTATACCACGTAAGTGATATGGGCATTGCCCATCGGTCTGTGATTTATAGCCGCACTCAGGTTCCGTCTCACCGTTTCTGGTTAGTGAGCGATCTAAAGCTGGGAGACATGACTGGAGATGCCTACCTTGAGCGCCATCCACGCCAACTTTATCTCTGTTATCCGGCCGACGCTGAACCAGACGATCAGATTCGTCTGCCCATCTCATTGCTGCTTTACGAGGTACTGAGAGGCGCGGCTAGCCCCGAAAGCGGTTTCCCGGCCACACTCTGGGCCAAGGAACGCTACATTGTAACGAGGTTCATGGGCGCTCTGAACCGCCTCGCAAAAAAACGTCCAGTGGCCCAATTCATCATATCGGTGGGCACTGACGAGAAACTCAAGCTGGCGCACGATCCCAAAGCGCGGAACATTGACGTGTTATAGGAGAGAAACGATGGCTAGCATATCCGCAAAGTTTGCAAATCTGTATCGCGCGCGTCGTGAAATGTCCAACCCGGCCGACTTGGCACGGCTTTTTATGGCCCGTCTGTGCTATCCGGCTGATACCTGGCTACCTGCCACCGTGACCGACCTGGTCAAGGTGTTGAAAGGTGGGCGACTGAAAGGTCTTACCGGTCATGAGGCGAACAAGTTTGCAGCTTGGCTACATGACTTTATCGTGTTGGGGCAGCGCAAAGGAGGAGCTTCCTTCTACCCTATACACCCTGTGCTGTCCCGTCCCCTCAACAGAGAGGAATCCCGCGCCGATGGCTTCATTCTTACACTGGTGCGAGCTTTTTCGTCCAACGAGCGCCAACAACTGGTCAATGCACTGTGGGGTCAGGGTGGTCAGAACCTGCCACCTTTTGAGAGGGTCATCTACGACCTGGTAGAATGGCAAATCGAGGGGGCCGAACCGATGCCCTTGGCGACCATAGAGCGGGCCAAGCCATCTGATGATCCTGGGCTCAAGCCAGCGGCTGTGGCAATCCTCGACCAAACCCGTGAGGATCTACTTGTTTTAGCTGGCGAAGTAAACGGTGTGCAAAGTTTTATTGACCACGCCGGGCGGTTGCTGGCACTGGCCTTGGCTCGCTTTTTCCCGGCTCAAGCCGACGTGGATATGACACTGCCTATCTATATCGCGCCGGCCGCGGATTCTCATGACGGAGTGCGTGCTCTGGCTCACGAGGCCATCGAGGTTCACCGCGCTCTCTTTGGGCAGGCGCTACATCGTCAGTTTGAGGCTTTCTACCAGGAGGCAGTCGTAGAAGAGGAGAGTGACCGTGACCCACTGGATGCAGAGGTGGCACGCAAGCTGACCAAACATATCTTTCACCCCAGGGCCAACGTCGTGCCTCTGGAACAGGATCGCTACGATGACCTGCGTGAAGATCACAGTGATCTCTGTGGCGTCTCCTATTACTACTATTGGCGGCGCAGTGGTGCGGGCGGTCGCTTCCTGCGGCGGTTGCACACGGCCCAGCTTAATCTCTCAAAAAAAGCTGGCATCGCAAACTCGCGCAACCGGTACAGCGCCTGGCACTACTACTGGCTGGCGTCACCTCTGGTGGAAACACTGCTGTTGGTGAGCCGCCCCCGGCTTGAGCGCGATCGGATGCTAGTGGTCGAACTGCTGCGTGACTGGCGCGACCGCTACGGCCTGGCACTGCTTATTGACGATTCCTGGGAGGACGTCTACCACACCCGCTTTCGCGGCCTGGGCAACCCCGAGGCGCTCAACGAAGCCAACCAGCGTCGCTTCAACGAGATTCTGTCTGAACGCGGGCGGCTGCACAAGAACTCTGACGACTTTCCGTGGGTCATATTGCGGGATTGAGCAGGAGGGCATGACGAATGACAACCGCAAACGACTTGTTGATTACACTACTACTTGACTTGGTGGAGAGAGTTCCCGACTTGCCCAAACGGGTGCTTTTCAAAGGTGTGTCTAACCTGTACGAGAGTTTCAAACAGCGCGCTGCGGCAGAACACCCTAATTGGGATATTCGCGTCACCCAGAAGGGCGCAGACGTGGTCGGCGCTCGCAATGATCCCAAAATCGCGGTGCTGGTGGTCTTCTACCAAGCCGAAGTGCGGGAGCGCGAATCCCTCAATGCCTTCCGGCTCTTCAACGAAGACGAGATTGCCAAGGAATTAGCTGCCCGGTTGGCACCTGACACGCTCTTGCCTGGTTTGTCTGAGCCATACAACAATAACGAGCGTGAATGCCTGGCCTCGCTGTTGGACGTGGTCTATCCGTCGGTTGAGCGGCTGGCCGAATTTCTTCTGGCAGGCAAGGCCCATGTGGGCGAGTCCTTGCCTTTACTTGGTCTCTTCCGTGACTCGAACTTGCGTCTCGATATGCCCATCCGTCAGTGGAATGCCCAGTTGCGTGAAAATCAGCAAGCCGCTGTGCTGCGCTGGCGCGACTTTCTTAGGAAGGGCACCGGCACCAAGTCAGGTCGCCGGACCCTGGGCGATGAGCGAGTGGCCTTGCTGCGCCAGGCCGAAACCGATCCAGCCAAACGGGAAGATGTCCTTACCAAGGTTACGCTCAACGAAGCCCTCAGTGTCCTCAATCCGCCCACGCGCCCGGTGGAGCGGATGATGGCGGCGGGCTTCACTCGCAAGCAAGCCGATGATTTAGTCCGCGCTGTGAAATCGGGTAAGGCTGGGTATGCCGGTGAGTTGAACCTTGAACCGCTGCTGGTGGGTTTGCCTCCTCTGCCTGATAGAGTGCGGCGCGAGTTGGAGGCACTGGCAAAGGGGAAACCTCCAACGAATCGGGTGGGCTTTTGTCTGGAGGGTCTGTTGCGTCTGGCCGGTCAGGAGCACATCTCCTTCCCGCGCCGGCTGGAGATTCGGCGCACCGACGTCGAAGGTGACCATTGCGCAGTGCTGGAGATCGGCAGCGATGGCCGCTTGCATGTCACGATGGATAGTGAGTCAGCACGCTTCCTGAGTGTGCCGAGTGCATCAGGCCCCAGTGAGTTGCAATATGAAGTGCATTTGAAGGATGATACACCGTTTCGCTTCACACTTGGAGTGATGCCACGTTGGCTGGAACCCTACGACGAGGACTGGCTCAGCGAAGAATACTGGGAGAGGGCCGAAGCACTCAACACTGACCACGCAGACAAATGGCGTGCACTGCGTGAGCGGGTGATGGCCTTGCACGGTACCGTTGATCCTGACTGGAAAAAGCTGTCTGAGGAGGAAGAACGCGGCGATGCTAGCCAGAAAGAGTCATCTGAGGAGAAGGAACCCAACAATCCTATCTATGCGATTTTCGACCTGCTTTATTTTGCCCACAGAGAGCTCTTTGATGCATTCCTCGACGAGTGGTTGACTGTCGCCATGCTTCCCTGGTGTGACGACGCCAAGTTAGGTCAGAAGCCGCAGGAGTGGTGGGAAGCCGTGAATGGACTTTTACGGTTGGGCACTGCCCAAGGCTCTAATGGGGAGATGGTGGTCTTCCCCTTCTATCCTCTGCGCCTGGCCTGGTACCGCGAGGTCTTTCGGCAGATTGAAGGCTGGTTGGCTCGGGCTGCACAAAGTGGACGTTCGCTGGTCTTTGAACCCAGCGTGATGGCGCAGCAACTGAAACCGGTTGACCGGCCACGCGTTTTGCTTGAGGGAAAGAGGAGGCTGGTCGAGACCTCTGCCGACCATTTCTTCATCGCCCGTTTCGTCCCCGAAGATCAGCATCAGCGCACTCGTCCTCCTCTCTACCGCGCCCGACAAAAGCTAGACCAATTCGGTCGAATGTGGCCCTTTAGTCTCGACCGGCTCCACCTGGCTTTCCAGCCTGGCGATGCTGGCGAGGATATTCACCGGCTGCTGGAACAAGAACCAGACGATCAACCTGACACGGCCTATCGTGTGCGGGCAATGGTTGAATCCACTGGTATGATGACCTTCTTTGACCGTCAATTGTTAAGTACCAGTGAGGACACTAATGATTTACTGACCCAGGAACACCACGAGAGCATTCTGCCTCGCGTCGACTATGCTAAAGGTCAATTGGAGCATGACAGGGACGAAGAGGCAAAGTCCCAGACAATTGCGGCCCATATTGTACTGTTGGTAGATGCTTTCAGTGAAGCTGGGTTTAACTTTGGCATGGTCACCAGTAGAATCAAAATCTCTGACTGGCATAGATTCAGAAAATTGGCGCGGAGTGGTACCTCCGATGATCGTATGACACTGGCTCAAGTGGATATCTCCGCACTGCCATATCACACTGAGTCTGCTCAAGACAACAAACGTAAACTGATTTATGTCCCCCTCAGCGGCAATCAGCCTGAATACCTGCGGATGCTCTACAATTCACTGACGGCCTGGCAATATCATGGGGAGTTCCAAGAGGGTATCTATTTTGAACAAGTACACTGGGACGCCGAGCGCCTGCAACGACTACACGAGAATGCTGACTGGGTGGTGCTCTTTGATCGCACCCTCGATAAGTCTCTTTTTGAGACATTGACCTCGGCCGACGTCAAGCTCATTGACTACTATTCTAACTTGCCGGGCGGCTACAAGATGTCCGTCTCCTCGCGCCGCACCGATGCCGTTGAGTGGCAATTGGCCCAAGTCTTGCAGCAATTCTTCTCCAGCGAAGGACTAGACGTACGCCAGGTAGCCGCAGAGATGCTTGATGCGCTCAGCAAGTTCGCCAGTGGTCTGCTACTCAAGACATTGGGCGGCGGTAGCCTGGCCCAGGAGATGCTCGGACTGTATGCGACTTACCTGTCCTTGATTGAGGAGGGTGAGTTCGTGCCAAACCGGGACTGGCTCATCCCCTTGGACAATTACCAGGGCTGGTTTGGCCGCCGTACACGGGGGAGGCGTAGAGCGGATCTGATGGTGTTCCGCAATCCCTCCCCTGGCGTACTGAGGTTGGTCGCCGTAGAGAGCAAGTGGCGTAAAAGCAATGTCGGTGAGCCGTTTGTCAAAGACGAGTTCGGTGAGGGTGGTCAAATGCGGACCACTGTCACCAGCCTACGAGACCTTTTCGATCCCACTCAAGATCGTCTAGACAAGCACTATTGGCAAAAAACGCTGGCCTCTTTACTTGACGCTGCTCCGTTTTGGGATAGTTTCCGCGAGCAGCTTGGTACCGGTCAGTGGTCGCTGGAGGTTGATGGGCTCGTCTATGTTCATCAATACCAAGAACAGGATGCCGACAGACTACGTGCTCGCAACGAAGAGTTGCTTGCCGATGTAGTGGCACACTTGAACTTCCCCGCCGACAAACACTTTTTCTGTATGGGTCCAGATGCCCGACGGCTGCGACTCAAGACACGTGATGAGATTATTCACTTGTTTGCTCAAGCGGGCAACGTATAGGTGACTTGGGATTTCGAAGCAGTACGGTGTTTACTGCTACCACCATTTTCAGCCAAATTCGTGCCATTCGTCCCTTCGTGACATTCGTGTTTCAAAATTGTCCAGTGTAGAGAATCTCCTTGATGAGGAATGGCAGGTTGGGGCAAAAGCTCAGGTGAGGGGCAGGAACACGGTGGTGCTTGAGGTCAGGAGGGACATGCTTGTGATGGGGGTCCGTGCTGGTCAGTTCAGGAATGTCGGGATGAGACCAGTCATCGTACCAGTACAGTTGCTCGTCATCCCGATAGACCTCGTAGCTATAGGTTTGCAAGAAGCCGCTGTCAAAATCAAGGACTTCTCTAACTCGCAGGTAGATGTCGCCCTCGAAAAAGACCTCGCCTCTGACCACCGCCGTCAGGGGATCGAGGCGAATAAAGACCAGGGTGCTGTATCGCACTGCTGGAAACTGGTTGGAGATGTCATAGACGAACTCTTCGTACTCTTCCAACGTAAGGGGCATCTATTCCCTCATGGGATCACTTTAGCAAGGGGCAGTTCCAGCTTGCTATCGGGAGCGGCGACCTTTGCGGCCTCACTCAAGAGCTCTGCCTTCAATTCAGCATACTTCTGCTCTCGTTTGAGCTTTATCTCGTAGAGGCCCAGCCACTCTATAAAGTCGGCACTCTGCTCCAGCTTCCCCTCTTGGACGAGACGATAAAAGTCCTCCGACCGGAGTTCGTATTTCTCCTCAAACAGTTGGAGACGCGTTTCCAAGGCGTGAATGCTTTGGATCAATTCATTGAGTGTCATTGGAGCCCTCCCTCCTGCTGAGATTATAGCACAGGGCGTTGTCTTCGTCAAAGGGCAGAGACATGGTCCAAAGCAGTCGTCGTTCCGGAGTGGCGGAACTTGCACCACTGTTGCGGTACAGGCGGTACAGGTTCCGCGCCTGCTACAACGCGAAACAAGTTTCGCTACTCCGCTGACACAGTTATGGAGTACCGATAACCGGCCAACTCGGTGGTCTTGGGGGCCAAGGCCGAGACCACCAATACGGCCCGCTCTACCTCACTGCCGAAACCCTCGATGACCCACTGCCCCTTCTGGGCCGCGTCCAACTCTATCCGGCGCACCCTGGTCTCCGCCCCCAATTCGATGAGCTGCACCAGGTAGCGCTGAGACAGGGTGTTGTCGGTGCGGATGAAACCCAGGGCCACCCAGCCGTCGTCGTCCTCGGCATCGTAGTGGTAGCCCAACTCAGGGATAGAGATGTCGTCCACGCAGAAGCCGGGGCTGTTGTAGGCGTCGTCGGTGACGTACTCGAAACGCAGCAGAATCTGCTGGCCAGCGTAGGGAGTCAGGTCCATCTCCTCGAGAACCCATTCAGGCTTGGCATCTGAGGCCTCGGATGGGCTGGCTTCTACCCCGCTCTTGCCCGTGTAGGCCTGGCCAAAGTTGTTGCCGGTGGGATTGTAGTCAGTGGTGTACTTCCCTGGCAACACGTCCCACGTCTGGCCACCGTCGGTCGAAACCTCGACGTAGGCGTAGTCATAGTCCTCCTCGATATCATACCACAGCCAGGCTTGCAGCGTGGCTTGCTCCAGCCCCGCCAGGTCGAAGGCGCGGGTCAGGGTGGTGTCGCTCTCATCGCCCCGGTTGGACCACCACTGGTAGCTTTCGCTATGGGCCTCGTTGTCCACCAGCCTGGCCGAAGTCGAGCCGGTAAAGTGCACAGTCCAGACTTCCGAAGTCTTAGAGACTTCGGAAGTCTCTCCAGCCTGGAGCTCGACATAGTCAGCACCGTACTGGTGGACGGTGGCCGCTGACTGGACAGGGTATTGGTTATAAGTTGCGTCAACGGCTGGCCCCTCGATTTCCAGGTCCCGGTAACCATAACGGCCCTCGCCGAGGCCAGGGTCGTCCAAATAGTTGGCGATGAGCCAGTCGGCGAAAACCTCCTCGAAGGTCACCCCCAGCCCCCGGTCAGCCAGGACCTCATCGAAGCCGGCAATGCCGTCGGCTTTGGAAGCCACCACCTGCCGCAACACCTCATCACCAAATCGCTCCAGAAAGTAGACCACGAAGAGATAGCTGCCGCCATAGTTGGGTCCTGCCAGATTAGGGTCGTCGGCCCAGGCCGTCAACTGGGTGTCGGGCGTGCGGCTAAAGATGCGGTCGGCTGCGCCCACGTCGTGACCGTTGAGGTAAGCCGCCAGTTCCGAGAGGCCCTCGTTGACCCAGGTATCCTCGTTGCGGTCGGTGTGCCAGTGGATCATGTGCTGGAACTCGTGGGCCAGGATGCCGTCGTAGTAGTCGTTGCCTGGCCGGGCGTTGTCCAAGTTGATGTAGAACATCTCCCGCTCGTTGCTGTAGGGGTTGACCAGGTGGGAGTACTCGTCGGCGCTGGAATAGTAGCCGCCCACGCCAGGCACGTTGCCGTTGAAGATGCTGATGTGCGGGTCACTGTCCACGCCGGGCGTCCACTCGCTGCCGAAAAAATGGCGGTTGGTGGGGTAGGTCTCGTCCTCGAAACGTTCGGCCGAGCGGATCAAATCGTCCTGGTCAACGTCGTAGCCATTTTCTACCCACACGTGGACATGGGGCGTGATGTAGCGCAGGGTGGCCCAGGATTGGAAATAGGTGTTGGTGGCCTGTTCGCTTATCCAGAACTCGGCCCGGTCACCGACCTCGTAGTGGGGTGAGGTTGCGTTGACCACCTCCGGAATGGGCTCCGCTGGCTTCCTGAGACGAGTAGTCAGGGCCAGCAAATCCCGCTCAGGCAAGACGGTTTCAGCCAGCCACTCCTCGGTAGAGGGCCCGGCTAAGGGGACAGGCCCTTCGGCTTTGCTCAGGACAGGCGTCTGAACGATGACAGGCGCAGACGTCGGCGTGGGGACAGGAGCCCGAACGATGGGGGGCGCAGACGTCGGCGTAGGAACAGGCGTCTGAACGACGGTGGACACGGTGGTTGGTGTGGGGACGGGCGGTGGGGTGAAAGGGACCACAGCCTGCCGGTCACGGCCCAAATCCGTGACGATCCACAGCAGACCGGCCGTGTAGACCAGGCCCACGCAGACAAGCAATATAACGATGATAGCCACCCAGATAGCAGTGCGCGTTTGCAAAGTCCCTCCTCTAAAAGTTCCCTCCGATCAAGGAACAACGGGCAGAGCGAAGCCGAAAGTGCTGCCCCGACCAGACTGGCTTTTCACCCATATCTGCCCCCCGTGCGCCTCCACAATGGACTTTACAATGGCCAGCCCCAAACCCGTCCCCTCGATGTCGCTCGTCTCCTTGCTACTGACCCGATAAAACTTCTCAAAGAGATGAACCTGGTCCTCTGGAGCAATGCCAACGCCGGTGTCGTTGACCTCCACCACTACTTCGCCTTTTTCCTCCCTGGCTGAAACGGTCACCATGCCCCTTTCGGGAGTGAACTTGATCGCGTTGCTCACCAGATTGCTCATTACCTGATCAAGGCGGACTTGATTTCCCAGGACGAGCGGAAGCCCCGGTGGAAGATCGAGTTGCAGGATAATCTCCTTAGTCCTGGCCTGTTCTCTCAAGCCTCCTACTGCTTCGTTGATCACTGTTACCAATTGGCAGGGCTTCATCTCCATTTCTACTTTAGCCTCGATCTTGCCCAGGTCCAAAAGGTTGTTTATCAGGGTGACCATCTTGGTCACACTCAGCCTGATGTTTTCCACGAACTCTTGCTGGATCTCATTCAGTTCGCCCTCTTCTGGCAGCATGAGGGCATAGCCAGTTATAATGGACAGAGGCGAGCGCAAGTCGTGAGAGACGGTGGCCACAAAGTCAGATTTCATTTTGTCTAGCTCTTTGAGGTAGGTGATATCCTGCATCACAGCGATGCGCCCTACCTCAGCTACAGGGGTCAGGCTGGCGTAAAGGGTCCGCCCATCGCTCAGGGGAATTTCCTCAACCAGGGCCTCTTCTCTCGCCTCCAGGTGGGCGAAGAGAGCCAAGAGTCTCTCATTGCTCACCACCTCTTCTAGTGGCCTGCCCATCTCTGGCACGGTCTCCACCTGGAAGGCTCTCTGGGCAGCCTGGTTCATTAACAGCACCCGATTCTGAGCATCGGTGACGATAATGGCATCGTTAGTGCCACCGATGATAGCCTCCAGCTTGGCCCTTTCCTCTGCTATGGTGGTACGCAGGCGGCGTTCGGCGGAGTAGAGCCGAGCCCTTTCTATAGCAATGGCCGCCTGAGCAGCCACTGAGGACAGGACCCTCAAGTCGTCGTCATTGAAGGCGCTGACCTCGGATCTCTGCACGTCCAGCACGCCGATCACCTTGTCACCGGCTATCATCGGCACCGCCATCTCCGACCTGGTTTCCTCTACCACTTCGACATATCTGGAGTCCTGGGTCACGTCGGGCACATTGAGAGCGGTCTTGTGGGCTGCCACCCAGCCGACAATACCCTCCTGGCCTATCTTCAGTCTCACCTTCCCGGCAATCTCCTGAGGGTAGCCGCGTGCTGCCTTGATTTCAAGCTCTTCAGCCTCCTCGTCAACCAGCAAGATGGCGCAATTAAGGTAGCCGAAAGACCTCTGCAATACCCTCAGCACCTTCTCCAGGATCTGGTCGAGATTGAGAGTGCGCATCAGTTGGTTGCTCACTTTATAGAGGGCGGTGGCCTCTCTCATCCTCTCGGTGACTTTTTCGTAGAGGCGCGCGTTCTCGATGGCCACAGCCGCCTGGTTGGCGATGGTCTGGCAGAGGGACACTTCGTCGGCTGAGAAGGGGGGCTGATCGCCAACGCGGTCCAAGCTGATAGCTCCGATGACCCTCTCCTTAACCATAATGGGCACAGCTAGATAGGCCCTGAGGTCCAACTCTCGCGCCAAGGGCCAGAAATCCTCCTTGCTGGGGTCGGCAAAGATATCGGGAATCTCCACTAGCCTGCGGGTGGCTATGGCCTCAGCCACATGAGGACGCGCTTCGAGGGACAGGCGCAGACCCAGGGCCTCCGCTGGGCGGTCGGGGTTGTCCACCGCCCGCAGAACCAGGTCTCCCCGCTCCTCGTCCAACAGGAAAAGGGCACAGCGGTCAGCACGCAGAGCCCGGGCCGTTTTCTCTGCGATAAGGCGCAAAGTTTCATCCAAATGCAAAGAGGAAGCAGCCTGACTGACCTCGTAGAGGACCGACAGTTCGTGCAGCCTCCGCTGGGAGTCATCGTACAATCGGGCGTTCTCGACGGCAATGGCTGCCTGGTTGGCGATGGATAAGAGCAAGTCGAGGTGCTCCTCACCGAACCTGTTGGGCTCCGGGTGGCTCAGGGTCAGCGCACCGACTACCCGCTCTTGCCTCAGCAAAGGCACGGCGATGGCCGAGCGGGTTGCCAGGTGGTCGTCAGTCAGAGCCAGCCAGCGTCCATCGTCTATGGTATCGAAAACGATGGCTCCCTCTTTGTGTCGGACCACCCAGCCGGCCAGCCCCTTGTCCAGGATTTGGCCCACCGTCTGTTCAGTGACCGGTGTCGCCAATTCTCCCTTGATCAGAGTATGGCGGCGGGCCTGTCCGGATTCGTCCAGAACAATGATGCTGCCACTGGTAGCTCCCACGCTGGGGATAGTCAGAGCTAGAATATCACTCAATACTTTGTCCAGATCCAGGCTGGAGCTCAGTTTGCGGCTGATGTCATAAAGCAGCTCAAATCTTTCCACAAAAAGTTCTCCCTCAGCAAGAAGATGCAATGGGCAGGGCGAAGCCAAAGGTGCTGCCTTGACCAAGCTCACTCTCCACCCACACCCGGCCGCCGTGCCCTTCGACGATGGATTTGGCGATAGCCAGTCCCAGACCCGTCCCCTCGATTCCAGAAACCTGGGTGCTTTTCGCACGATAGAATTTGTCAAAGACGCAGGCCTGGTCGTCAGGAGCAATGCCGATGCCTGTGTCTCTGACCTCAATTGCCACTTCACCTTCCGTTTCCCAGGTCGAGATAGTCACCATACCTCCATCGGGTGTGAACTTGATAGCGTTGCCCACGAAATTGGCCACCACCTGCCCCAGACGAACTGGATTCCCCATGACAAGGGGCAGAGCCCGCGGCAAGGTGATTTGTAGAGCGATCTCCTTGGCCTTGGCCCGTTCTTCCAGGAACTCTACTGCTTCGTTAACTACCGTCGCCGGTTGGCAAGGTTCCATCTCCATCTCCACCCCGGCTTCGATCTTGCCCAAATCCAAAAGGTCACGCACCAGAGTGGCCGTCTTGGCTACCATGCGAATGATATCACCAACGGCATCCCTCTGATCCTGGTTTACTGGGCCGAGCTTGGGGATCAGCTCAGCCATGATCTGTATGGCCTGGAGGGGAGAACCCAGGTCGTGGGAGACGGTGGAGACAAATTCGGACTTTATTTTGTCGAGTTCCTTGAAGTGAGTGATGTCCCGCATGATCGCTATCTGGCCCACACCGGCGATGGGGGTGAGCTGGGCGTAAAGGGTACGCCCATCGGCCAGGGGGATCTCATCGCTACAGAAGACACCATCCGTCAAGTAGGCTTGCCAAAGGGCAAAGAGGTCAGCGTCCTTGATAACGGTCTTCAGCGGTCTGTCAATCCACGTTCCAGGTTCGACATCGAAGGCCTGCTCGGCTGCTGGATTCATGAGGAGCACCCGTCCTCTCTCATTGGTGACCAATATGGCGTCGCTGGCCCCTCTGATGATGGCCTCCAGCTTGGCCCTTTCCTCTGCAATGGCGGTACGCAGGCGGCGTTCGGCAGAGTAGAGCCGAGCCCTTTCTATAGCAATGGCCGCCTGAGCAGCTACCGAGGACAGGATCCTCAAGTCGTCGTCATTGAAGGCGTTGACCTCGGATCTCTGCACGTCCAGCACGCCAATCACCCTGTCACCGGCCATCATCGGCACCGCCATCTCCGACTTGGTTTCCTCTATCCCTTCGACGTATCTGGAGTCCTGGGTCACGTCGGGTACATTGAGAGCGGTCTTGTGGGCTACCACCCAGCCGACAATACCCTCCTGGCCTATCTTGAGCCGCACCTTCCCGACAGTCTCTTGAAGGTAGCCGCGTGCTGCCTTGACTTCCAACTCTCCAGCCTCCTCGTCAACCAGCAAGATGGCGCAATCCAAATAGCCGAAAAACTTTTGCAATATATCCAGCACCTTCTCCAGGATCTGGTCGAGATTGAGAGTGCGCACCAGTTGGTTGCTCACTTTATAGAGGGCGGTGGCCTCTCTCATCCTCTCGGCGACTTTTTCGTAGAGGCGCGCGTTCTCGACGGCGATGGCTGCCTGATTGGCGATGGATAAGAGCAAGTCGAGGTGCTCCTCACCGAACCTGTTGGGCTCCGGGTGAACCAGAGTCAGCACACCGACTACCCGCTCCTGTCTCAGCCAAGGCACAGCAATGGCCGAGCGGGTCACCAGGTGGTCATCAGTCAGAGTCAGCCAGCGTTCATCGTCTATGGTATCGAAAACGATGGTCCCCTCTTTGTGCCGGACCACCCAGCCAGCCAGCCCCTTGTCCAGGACTTGGGCCACCACCTGTTCGGTCACCGGGGTCACCCATCCTTCCCTGATCAGAGTATGGCGGCGGGCCTGTCCGGATTCGTCCAGAACGACGATGCTGCCACTGGTGGCTCCCACGCTGGGGATGGTCAGAGCCAGAATATCACTCAGTACTTTGTCCGGATCCAGGCTGGAGCTCAGTTTGCGGCTGATGTCATAAAGCAGCTCAAGTCTTTCCACGCTTCATCTCCTGAATAGAGTGATTATCCCCAAATTGTGGGGAGCGCTGTCTGATCACCTGGCAAGGGGTTGGAAGCTTTCTTGAGACGTCGGGAGGACCGTCCGGCTCCCATCACTCTCTCTATCCTATTATATCACAATTCTCAGAAAATTTCTCTTTGACAGCGAAAACTGTTAATTCTTCCCCAGCCACCTGTCAAATGGTTTCAATTGCCCTTTCCACTGCTCGCACCAGTTCTCCACTGGCGACCAACTCCCGCACGGCCTCGATGTGGGGATACATGATGGCGTCGTGTTCCAAAAAGGGCACGCGCTGACGGATCAGGTCATAAGCCGGGGCGGTGCCCTGGCCCAGGCGAGCCTCAGGGCCCAGGGCCTCGCGCCGGAAGTCAAGGCCCTGGGCAGCGGCGAAAAGCTCGATGGTCAGGATCCGCTCCACGTTGTCGGCTATCTGCTGGGCCTGACGGGCGGCAGTGCAGCCCATACTGACGTGATCCTCGGTGTTGGCCGAGGTGGGGATGCTATCCACACTGGCCGGGTGGGCCAGCACCTTGTTCTCCGAGGCCAGGGCCGCAGCAGTGTACTGGGTCAGCATGAAACCCGAGTTAAGGCCGCCGTGCTTGATGAGGAAGGCGGGCAGGGTCTCGCGGTTAGAAGCTTCGTCGGTCAATCGAGTAAGGCGGCGCTCGGAGATGTTGCCCAACTCGGTGAGGGCCATGCTCAGGTAGTCCATGGCGATGGCCACGATTTCGCCGTGAAAGTTGCCGCCGGAAAGGGAGATAGGCGTGCCGTCTTCCTCAAAGAAAATGAGGGGATTGTCGGTGGCCGAGTTTAGTTCGATTTCGAGAACCCAGCGGGCGTAGAGGATAGCGTCGCGCACCGCCCCGTGCACCTGCGGGATGCAGCGCAGGGTGTAGGCGTCCTGCACGTTGAGGGGATCATAAGGACGCAGGAAGGTGCTGCCCTCGATGAGACGACAGAGGTAGGCAGCGCAGTCTACCTGACGGGGATGGGGACGGACGGCGTGGATGCGCTCGTCGAAGGCCAGCGGGGTGCCGTGCAGGGCTTCCAGGCTCAGGCAGCCAGCCATGTCGGCCACCTTGCTGAGGTTCTCCGCCTGGTAGGTAGCCAGGGCTCCTACGGCGCACATGACCGCCGTGCCATTGGTCAGGGCCAGTCCCTCTTTAGCCACCAACTCGATGGTGGGGATGCCCGCTCGCTTCATGGCCTCGCCACCGGGCAACCGCTTCCCCCGGTAGATAGCCTCCCCCTCGCCCAGGAGCACCAGAGACATATGGGCCAGGGGAGCCAGGTCACCGCTGGCTCCCAGGGAGCCTTGGCTGGGGACGACGGGGTGTACTCCCCGATTGATGAGCTCCAGCAGGGTTTCCAGCAGTTCCAAACGCACCCCCGAGCAGCCTTTGGCCAGGGTATTGGCGCGGATCAGCATCAGGGCGCGAGTGGTGGCCTGGTCGAAGGGCTGGCCCACCCCCACGGAGTGGCTCATGATGATGTTGTGCTGCAGTCGGGTCACCTGATCGGGGGGGATGATCCTGTCTTTGAAGGCCCCGAAGCCGGTGGTGATGCCGTAGATGATCTCCCCACGGGCCACGAACTCTTCCACGGCCTGGCGGCTTCGGTTGACTTTCTCACGCGCTTCCGGCGAGAGCGCCACTTTCAGCGTTTCGGGCTGCGACCAGGCCTGGGCCACCGCCACCACGTCCTCGAGGGTCAGATGCTCGCCGTCAATGGTCAGGGTTTCTGTCATGCCATCTCCTCCCGCTATTGGTTAATTCCCACTTCTTTGACTGACTCCCGTCTCTCCTCCGCTCTGAGGATAAGGACTAACGTTTTCGTAGAACTCCTTGGGTCTGAGCTCTTGGAAGTCTCCCTGTCCAGAAAGGTGCCTTCGCACATCCACGCAGAGGTGGCATTTGCCGGCGTAGCCCTCCAGCAACTCCTGGTAGCCGTAATCCTCTTTTCCCAGATCATAAAGTCCGAAAGGGCCCGTCCTGACGAGGATGTCAATCAACGGCGGAAAGCGATGCGCCTCGAAATCGTCGAGGATTCGCGGCAGGTCGTGCCAATCGCCGATGGTCAATCCGCCGCAGAACCAGGAGATATAGTTTCCATAGAGGTCAAAGTGGGAATGGTGGGCATAGAGAATTTCCATGAAGCAATTCTCACCCTTGAAGGCCGAGGCGGGACGCTTCTGGGTCAGGTGTCCCAGGCAATATCCAGACCGCCCTGCCGGGATGATACTGTAACCATCCCAGAGCATCCTGCCCGCCCTTGCCAGTCCGAACTTTTCCACGTACCGTTCCAGGGGAGTGGGCTTCTCAATACCGAAAATCTGAATCTGCTCTATCCAGTGGGGCAGATAGACGATGACGTTCTGCCGGCCAAAGATTTCCAGGGCCTTGGTGATGGCCAGCAGGGTCCGTGCAGGCGGGATTTTCTCGGCGTGGAAGGGGGAACAGCTTATAAACATGGCATTGAGCCCCGCTTCTCTCAAAGTGGCAAACTTTTCGAGGACATCTTTTTCCTCCAGGCACCAACCGGCGTTGGTTTCGACGTAGCAGGGAATGCCCAATTGGGCGGCGAGTTGGACGCCCTGCAGCAAAAGGGGGAAATTGAGAAAGGGTTCTCCGCCCGTGAGATGAATCTGGAACTGATGCCCCCAGGCCGTGGTTGCCTGGAGTGCCTCTTCCAGGGTTTCAAGGGGCATCCAGTCTTTCCACGCCGGACCACAATTGTACAAACAGTGCTTGCAGGCACTTTGACACCTGTAGCTCAGGATGATTCCCAGGTCGGTTGGGCAGAGTGGATCCCTGTACATGACTCTGTACCTTTGCGAGTTAGGCAAGGCCATTCAGTTCTTCGACAAGTAGCTAGCGAGCGCTGATTGAGTAGCCGCAGGCGTATCGCGGCACTGTTGCGCCACAGGAAATCAAGCGAGCGGGTCTAGCCAGATGGTCCCGCTTGGCTTCGATACGGCTCTCCGCTACACTCCGAGCCTACTCAGCCGGCGCTTCCGGGAAAACCGAATGGCTCTGCAAGTAAGGGCCACGCCCTTGCATAATGGCAAGGGGCGGAGTACGGGACTCCGCCCCCAGATGGGCAATGGCTCGATGGCGATAGGCGTGACTCAGTCAAGACCGGCAAGGGTGGCTAGTACAGCCCGGTGAAAATGGGCAACCGGTTACTTGCTCAGCGGGGATCGCCAGATCCCCGTCTGAAGTGCCGATTTTGCCATTCATGGCAGACTTTTGCCGCATAAGCCCGGGATCTGGCGATCCCTGGCGAGCACACAACTGGTGACGGATTTGCACCGTCGTGTACTAACCTTTGGTCGGCAGGTAGCGGGCCAGCTTGCCAGCCAGGTTGGAGAGAGGCAAGCTCTGCAGCCAGATTTTGCCCGGTCCGGTCATGGTGGCCAGGAACAGCCCCTCACCGCCGAAGAGGATATTCTTCACGCCTTTCACCCGGCTGATGTCGTATTTGACGGTGGGCTCGTACAAGGCGATGTGGCCAGGGTCCACCTTCATCACCTGGCCGGCCTGCAATTCGTATTCCCTCACCTCGCCGGCCACCTCCATGAAGACCGTGCCTGGGCCGGTGATCTTTTGCAAGACAAAGCCCTCGCCGCCAAAGAGGCCCGTCCCCAGCTTCTTGCGGAAGTGCATCTCCAACTGGACCGAGTCCTCGGCGCACATAAAAGAGTCCCTCTGGCAGATGAGGCTCTGGCCAGCCTCCAGGGTGAAAGGCAAGACCTTGCCCGGAGCCTCGGGGGTGAAAGTGATCAGACCCGACGCCCCCTGGCAGGTATAAGTGGTCATGAACAGAGACTCCCCGGCCAGCTTGCGGCCCAGCCCCTTCAATAGCCCACCCCGGGTGCTGGTGCTCATCTCGATGTCCCCCGACATCCAGGCCATGCCGCCCGATTCGGTGTAAACCGCCTCACCGTTGGCCAGTTGGACATCCAACGTTTGCATGGTCGTGCCATGGATCTTGTATTCCATCAACCTGCTCCTTTCCCAAACGGTCTCAGACTCAGGCGGAGGTGCGCCCGAAGAGACTCGCACTCTCCACCTTCGGTTTCATAGTTGGCTTGTCAGACTGAGATCTCACTTGCATTGAACAATGCCCGGTGGTATTCGCGGGTCCGTTGGGTATATTGTACCACAATCTGCTGGTCGGGTCAATGAGGCCCCAACACCGGGGTATATTCCAGAACCGTCGGTAAATGCAGCACAGTCTGTCATTGCGAGCGACCGGAGGGAGCGAAGCAATCTCCCGACTTGGCCAAACGAGATTGCTTCGTCGCTGCGCTCCTCGCAATGACAGTACCACCAACAATTTTGGGATATACCCCCCAACACGACCCTCATTCTAAAGGTGGAGAATAACACCGACCAGGGCGGGGGATCAACCGGGGCACCTGCTGCTGGTAATCTTGATAGGCATCACCGAACTCGGCCAGCAGCCGCCTCTCCTCGTGCAGCGAGCCGACGTAAAAGTAGAGGGTGGTCAGGATGTAAACCGTTAGTAAATTGACCGTCATGGCCAGAGTCAGCCAGAGGAGAAGTATGCCGAACGAATAGATGGGATGCCGCACGTAGCAGTAAAAGCCGCGCACCTCCAACGAACCGGTTGGGGCTGGCTGCCGGGCAAACAATTGGGACAGCCCCAAAAAGTGAAGGGGGCCAGTTTGCAAAAACGAGCCGGCCAGCCCGGCCAGGGCTACCACCTGCCCGCCCACCATCAGCCAGCGCCAAGGCACAGGCACCACGTACAGCGCTCGATCCGGCAAGAAAACCAGCATCGGGAAAATGGGCAGAATCGTGATCACAGCAAAGACATTGAAAGCCAGCCGGTACCAGCGATCAACCCCCGCGCCGAAAACGCGCCGCGCCCAGTTCTTGCAGGGTAAACTGGCCAGAAGACTGTGCACCAGAGCCCACACAACAAAAAAGGCTGTCAAAATCAATACACTACACTCCCTACTCACCCGGCCGCTGACCAACGGGGGCACCGGCCGCGAGCGATGACCACGGCCAGGCTGTCGAAATCCATCCCCATTTCAATCGCGGATCGAATGTCCTCACCGCGGTCGAGGTCAACCACCTGCACCATGTCAGCGCCAGCCTCGCGGGCCAATGCAGCCAGGTCCACTGCACGCCGAGGCCTTCCTCGGGCATCCGACTGACTGGCCGGGTGGGGCTGCCCACCCGAGAGCGCGGTCGTGCCGTTATCGAGGATCAGCACCAACATCCTCGCGCCCACCTGCGTCGCGTCCACCAGCCCGCTGAAGCCGGAATGCAAAAAGCTCGAGTCCCCACACAGCGCGACGACCCGTTTCCCTGTGCCGCCCTTCAGCATGCCCAGAGCGATCCCAGCCGCCATCCCAATACTCGAGCCCAGGCTGGTCTTGACATCCAGCAACTCGTAGGGCGGCAACTGAGCGCGGACCATGCAGCCCGGATCGCCGACGACGATGGCTTGGTCGCGCCCCCCTAATTGGGCGACGATCTCGGTGAGGGCGTCAAAGGTGGGAACGTAGGGACAGCCATCGCAGAGAGGCTGCCGGCTGGGCATGGGCCGGCTGCTCTCTCCCTCTGTAGGCAGAGCCAGACGGGGCAGGAAGCGGTTCAGCGCGGCCGCGATGTGGGGAGCAAGCAACTCGCCAGTCCGGCTCACGTGGCCGGTGCCACGGCCGTAGACAGGCAAAGTCAGTCCGGCCCCTTGCGCAGCCGTTCGCACAGCCCTTTCAACCAAAGGGGCGGTCTCCTCCAGAACCAGGACCGACTCTACCGTCTGCAGAAAGGCCGTCACCCGTTCCATGGGCAACGGATAAAAGGTCCCCAACCGCAGGAGTCGCAGCCCGGGCGGGACGGTGCCGTCCAGCAGGTCTAAGAGCTTTTGGTAAGCGAACCCGGCCGCAATCACCCCTTGTGGCCCCTCCCCTTCCACCCCATTGAACGGCGAGTCCTCAAAGCGCGCCTGGACCGCGTCCAGCCGTTGAAGCAGGCGGAGATGGCGGGGCACGACGTTGATGGGCAGCACCACCCAGCGCATGAATTCACGCTGAAAGGAGGGTGGTGCAAGACTTCGGAAGTCTTTTGAGACTTCCGAAGTCTGAATCTCATCTTTGGCGAGGACGAGGGCGCGGGTGACGCGCACGATGACCGGCAGGCCCGTCTCCTCCGACAGTTGGAACGCCTGGCGCATGGCTGCCCGTGCATCAGAGACTGTGGTGGGTTCGAGCAGAGGGACCTCGGCCGCCAGGGCCAGCGCCCGGCTGTCCTGCTCGTTTTGCGACCCCCAGCCGCCGGGGTCATCGCCGACGAGGATGACCAATCCAGCGTTGCAGCCGGAGAGGTTGAGGGCCATCAGCGGATCCAGCGCGACGTTGAGCCCCACGCTTTTCACGCACAGCAGCGAGCGCGTCCCACCCAGCGAGCCGCCAAAGGCCATCTCAATGGCCACTTTTTCGTTGCTGGCCCACTCGACCTGCACCTCGTCGGGGGAGGTCAGTTCCAGGATCTCGTTGACGACGGCCGTGGCTGGCGCACCCGGGTAGCCGGTCACCAACGAAACGCCAGCCTCGATAGCGCCACGGGCCAGGGCGTAGGCTCCGGAAACAGGTTCGTTCATGTTTTGCATCTTCCTCCGAGTCTTATAAGGTTGGATTGGCCGCCACTCGTGAAACGTGTTGCGTGGAGGCAGCTTCGGGGTTTCCGCACAGGCCCCATTGCCAGCCACCCATGACATACTCCACGATGACCCACAGGAAGAAGAGATCGGTCAGCAGGGTGCCTGCGGTGGTCCAGGTTTTCCTGTATGCCATCAATGGCCTCTTACTCGCTGCAACGCTTCTGAATTCGCTCAATCGCCTCTCTAGCCGCGTCCGCCAGTAATACATCCCCTGAAGCTCCCGTGTCCTCTTCGGCTACGCGGGTCAATGCTGGCAATACTGTCGCATCCCCAATTTCTCCCAAGCGCCGAACTGCTATGTACCTAACAACCTCAGCGGGATCATTCAAAGCTTCTATCATCGCCCCAACTGCTTCAGGGGTACCTATGTTAGCCAAACTTGACACAGCCCCCGCTCTTATCATGTAAGGAGTCTCACCCGCGCTGTCCAGTATTCCCCGCAGGAGAGATATTGCCTCTGGAGTCGCAACCTTGCCTAGCCCTCGGACTGCGTGTAATCGGACTAACTCACCCTCATCCTCAATCATATCAGTGCAAAGCTTCAGCAGGCGTTTGGCGTCAAGCAACTCGCTGCCCGCAGAGACCAGCGCATTGAGCGCCTCCTCTCGGATGCCAGTTTCACTGCAATTGAGAGCCTCCATACAACGCTCCACATCACTGGAATCCTTCAACCAAACCAGGGTTATGGCTGCCCAATATTGAACGTTGGGGCTCTCGGTTTCCGAAACCTCCATCAGAAGGGGTTTGACCCTCTCTAATTCACCAATCTTCCCTGTGGCGTGAGCGGCGGCCCGTTGAACCTCTAGCTCTGAATCAGTCAAAGCTTTCACCAGCGAGGGAACGACGCTGGCATCTCCCAACTCGCCCAAGGCTCTTGCTGCCTGAGATCGAACCTCTGGCTCTGGATCGGCTAAGGCTGCCACCAGCGAGGGAATGGCGCTGGCATCTCCCAACTCGCCCAAAGCCCCTGCCGCCCGAGACCGAACATCGGCATCTTCGTCTTGGAGTGCTCTTGCAAAGGCCTCCGCCACTGCCGGGTCTCCTATCTTCCCCAAAGCTACTGCTGCCCACTGCCGTGTATCTTCATCTTCGTGATACCACAAAACATCGGCCAAAGCTCCCACTGCGCGAGGACCACCGATTTTGCCCAGCGCTCCTATCACCTCGTGGCGTATAGAAGAATCCTCGTCATCCAAAGCTTGGATCAGCGCCTCCACAAATGACTCGTCGCCTTTATCGTGTAGCACTTCAGCAGCAGTCCATCTAACCCACCATTCAGGATCCTGTAGCGCATTGCCAAAGGCAGCTATTACCGCCGGATGATCCAATTCCTTTAACTTTAGGGCAATCGCTCTCCTTATCGCTGGATCTGTTGCTTTGCGCAGTGCTTCAATTGCCGTATCAATTACTCGCTCATCAGCATAGTCAGCATAGAATGTCAGTAAGAGCAACGCCGAACTGTATCGCCTTTGGTGGTCTTCATCATTCAAGGCTTCAAGCAGCCAATCCGCAGCCTGGGGCTCGCCAAAATAGGCCAGGGTGACGAATGCTCTTCGTCGTTTGTATCCCTCCTCTGTTCTCAGGTCTTCGACCGATGGCTCTACAACTTGCTGGTACACTTTGGCTCCTATAGCAGTATCCCTGCCGGCCACCCGGATAAATCGGGCCAGGGCTTTGGCTGCCGCTTCCTGAACGCTTGCCCATTCGGACTTTTGATAAGCCTCGATAAACAGGTCAACCAGCTTTTCACTCTCCTTCAATGCGTCGAGAAGAGGGTCTTCTGCCCCAATATGCGCTTCCCCCAGAAGATATATTGCACTCTCCACCTCTTCGCTGATTCGCGACGCTTCGGCCAGCAGCTTGATGAGCTCCTCAACCTTGGTGGCTTTGCGGATCTCTTCCAGCAAACGATGGCTCTCGTCTTCGACAAGCTCGGGCTGGGTTGTTCCCTCTGCCTCACTGAGGCACTCTAACAAAGGCACAACCGCTTTCGCGCCCATCGCTATGATGGCAGGTACCATCTTTTCTTCATACCACTGCAGGCGGTCCAATCGGTACATCTGGATGAATCCTGATAGATCGCCTGCTTCCTCATCAGTAGTAGCTCCGAGTCTGCCTCTCCAATCACTGACAATGTCTACCAGTCTTGTGATCCCCCAGCTATCCTCATTCAAGGCACAACCTGCACATATCTCGAACCAAACAGGGCTTCCTGTCCAACCAATATCAGGAAACGCACGATCAGGATGCGTTACATCCAAAACCACTTTTGGAACCGGCACATCACCAAATAAAGCGTTATTATTGAATTCCCCCAGAGCGCCAACAGCCTCCTCGGTACCAATGTACCCGAGTGCTCTCGCCACACGCCCCTTGTCATAATAGTCGAACTCGGCATCCATCAATATCTCTGCCAGTTGGTCCACAACTCGAGTTTCGCCCAGGCATCCAAGGACGATGGCAGTCTCAGTCCTTACTGCTTCGCTTGAATCAGAAAGGGCCAGCCGCAGCAGCTTCTTTACTTCCTCAACCTCGGCGCTGTCTGGTTCCTGATGGGGGGCAATAGGCGCGAGGATGGCAAATAGGAAAGTTGGCGGTGGCCGTACGTCTGCACCACATAAGCTCCCCAGAGCAGTTATGGCAATGCAGCGCACATCGCTGTCATTATCAAACAAACACGGCTTCAGTGCTTCGATTGCCCTTGGGTCTCCTATTCTGCCCAATGCTAGAATAGCAGGGAAACGCAAGTCAGGGTTCTCCTCCTCAAGACAGGTGACCAGGGGTTCAACAGACTTTTCGGTACCCAGGGACACCAGAAGATCAACAGCTCTCAGTCGTTCATTTTCTTCATCGGAATTTTCCAGAGCAGCCAGTAGCTCGGGCTCTACCAACCAGCCCCCATAAAGGCCATACAGGAAGATCAAATTCTGGGAAATGGTGTCCGAGGACAGAACCCTCTCAGTCCAAACATTTGCCAGATAGCCTATCAATTCTTCATGGGAGGCAATTGATGGCAACGCAGAAAGGAATCCCT
>SOHZ01000331.1 GCA_004377365.1 Anaerolineales bacterium
ATAGTCGCTGAAGGCGGCGGAGAACTCTTGAGCCTCAGCGGCGCTGTCCCAGACGGAACGCATCACCAGCAGGCGCTGCCCCTGGGAATTCCGCAAAATGACGTAAGCGTCTCCATCCCATCCCTCAGCCGCTTTGGCGGTTTGCCCCGCGTCCAGTTGCTCCCCAAGGTAGAGCATGGTGACCAGCTCCCCCATTACGTCCCGATCCAATTGTTCCCAACCCCCACCCAGAATGGCGGCTAGATCAGGCAGTTCCACCGATTGGGGCTCGTCCCGGCCGATATATTTGTCCAGGTGCATGACCTGCTCAGTGGACTGTGGGGGATAGGTGTAAGCCTGGTTCACCGCTGCCCATTCCCCTTCGAGGAAGAGACCCAACACGAACTGGGGGCCGTAGGTGTAAGGAAAGAGGGAAACTTGGCCCAGGGCCTGGGGAGCGGTTGCCACCTTCTCCTCTTCCAGACGCGATGCCTGGTAGGCCAGCCAGTTCCATTCAGCCTGGGTCACGTTTTCGTAGGCATAGACGGCCATAAGCAGAGTGGCGTCGCCCTCGGCCAGGGAGCGGGCCGCCAGTGCCCGGTCAGAGTTGCCCTCGACGTCAATCAGGCGGGCCAGGTCGAAATGCTGATCTTGCAAGGCGTGGGTGTACTCGTGGGCGAAGGTTAGCTTCTGCTCGGTCTCGACCAGCTCGTACTCGGAGATAATGTAGAGCCTCTTCTCGTCGGGAGTGTAAAAGCCAGCAAAGCTCTCGGCCTGCATGTCAACCAGGGTTGCGGCCAGGTCAAAGTCCTCATCCAGGAGGCCCAGGGTCACGTAGGCCTGCCGCATCTTCTCGATGTCTTCAGGAGTGTATTCTTCAGCGTAGTACTCGGCAAAGCGCTCTTCCAGCTCAGCCAGGGTCAGCAATTGAAAGTCCACCTCTGCTAGAGGCTGTAGCTCCCGCCAGGCGATGACCTCGTCAGCGATCCTTGCCAGGGTGGGTTCGTTGATTTCCTCCCGGGTAAAGACCCGGGTGCTGGTAGGTGTGGGCTGAGGGGTCATTGTCGGGGGGAATGTGGCGGTCGGTGTGGGCGTCTCTGTGGGCGGTGCTGGTGAGGCCTCGGGAATCTGGACGACGGCGGCCGTCTGTTGGCTGGAATCCCATACGACCAATCCCCCCAGGGCGCTCAGCTCGCAGACGACAGCCAGGGCCAGGGCACCGATGATGGCCCACTGTTTCCTGGTCATTTCAGGGCTCTCTTCTGCAGGGCCAACAGTTCCTCGATCCCTTTCTGCGCCAGGTCGAGCAGTGCATCCACCTGAGCTCGACTGAAGGGACTGCCCTCGGCGGTGCCTTGCACCTCCACGTATTGACCTTCGGCGGTCATGACCACGTTAAAGTCTACCTCGGCCATAGAATCCTCCTCGTAGCAGAGGTCGAGCACCGCCTCTGCCTGCACCACCCCCACGCTGACGGCCGCCACCGGCGATCTCATCACTCTGGCGTGGATCAGGCCGCCGCGGATCAGCTTTTTCAAGGCGATGGTCAGGGCCACATAACCGCCGGTGATAGCCGCCGTGCGGGTGCCGCCGTCGGCCTGGATGACGTCGCAGTCAACGATCAGGTTACGCTCTCCCAGCCTGGTGAGATCTACTGCGGCGCGCAGGGATCGTCCAATGAGGCGGCGGATCTCCTGGGTGCGCGCTCTGGGTCCTTGTGTCTCGCGGCGAGTGCGCGTATGCGTGGAGCGGGGCAGCATCCCGTACTCAGCCGTGATCCAGCCCTGGTTCTGCCCTATCAGCCAGTGGGGGACTCTCTCCTCCACCGAGACGTTACAGATCACTTTGGTCTGTCCCATCTCGATGAGCACTGAGCCTTCAGGGTATGTGATATAATCTGGCGTGATGACCACCGGTCTCAGTTCGTCGTTAGCCCGTCCGTCAGGTCGCATTGCGCCCATTTTGTCTCGTCCATCTCCTGTCGCTATCCCGATGCGTATATCGCCCGCGCCTTGAGCATGTTCACAGGAATGATACCATAAAGCCATCGTTTGGACAAATGGGCGACAAGGACGATCATTATGAGAGAGCCCGATCCACGTCAGACTCCCCCCTCTCGGAGAAGGGAACCGGCCAGGACCGGGCTCCAGAGCAACAGACCCTAAGGGTTTTTGAAACCCTTAGGGTCTTGGGAAGTTCGAGCGTTTTGGTCTCGTTTCACCACAGAACGCGCTTCTGGTGAGGGCGCGGGCTATATCCCGAGCGGGGCCGACCATCAGGAAATAGACCCGCGCCCCGGGCTACCAACTACAACCCAGGAAGAAAGGCGGCCACGAGGAGCAGCACAAATGCCACTACCACCAGCCAGAAGGCAAATCCAGATAGCACAGGTATTGTCACCAGGTTGGCCAGTATGCCGACCACCCCAATGACCAGGGCAACCCACCAGGTGACTTGTTTGGGAGCACTGAGCTTCATTTTGACCCCTCCTTTCAGTTGTCTTTATGTTTAGTTGGTTGGGTGACTCCCTCAGCCCCGTGGACTGTGTCCAGTCGCAGAGAGCATCCCAAACACCTCTCCTCGCCAGTGTAATACACCGAAGACTTGATAAGAAGAGTTTCAGCTAACTCATGTAGGTATGCACCCCATCACCTGGCCACGCTCACCACGATGGAAGGCAAGATGTTGGCCATGCCATGGGCTCCGGAAAGAGACACGATGGGGCGCGTGCGCCAGCAGATGAGCCCGGCGATCAGGCCGAAGAGAAATATGGTCGGGAAATGACGCCAACCTTGCACGGTGTGACCGGGGTGGGCAGCAAATGGCAATGACGTGGGCCAGGGGAAAGGCTAGAAAAACATGGCGTTCCACAGATGGCCGTAAGCCAGGATTGTGTTTCTGGTTGGCCCCTTGAGGACAAGATACGAAAGGTTGAGGGCGACGATGAGGGCGACGATGAAGACCAGGGCGGGTAAGATGCTGCGGAAGGTGCTGGCTTTGGAAGGCCCCATGCTGGTTTTTGGCCGAAAACCTGACCTTGCGGAGTAGCAGAACGGTTCGACTAAGCTCACCGGAGCCCTGTTCTGCACCAGTCGGGCGCGAAACAAGTCCTGTCCTGAGCCCTGCCCTGAGCAAGGTCGAAGGGACAGTCGAAGGGTTCGCTACTCCAGAACAAGATTCTATAGCATCAAGGTTTGTCGGCAGGCACAAAGGCACGCATCTCGCCGAGGGCTGTCTGGCGGGATCCGCGTCGTGGTTGAAGTGAACCTGCAAAAGTGCGTCGCACCTTAACTACTATGCCGCCTTCTGCCCGCACTCGCTGCAGAACTTGGAGCCCGGTTCGAGCTGAGCGCCGCAGTTGGAGCAGAAGCCAGCAGCGGCGGCCTCGATCTTTTCCCCACAGTTGCCGCAGAACTTGCCCCCGACGGGATTCTGATGGCCACACTTGGGGCAGGCCATGGTGGCAGCCGCTGCCGGAGCGGCCTGGGGGGGCTGCTGGGCCCCCGCCTGCATCATCTGGGCCATCTGCTGGGCCATGCCCATGCCCATGCCTGCGCCCGCCCCCAACCCCATAGCGCCACCGCCACCGCCCTCCTGCTGGGCCATGTCGCGCATGCTCATCGCGAACTGGTACTTCTGCAACTCGGCCATGTCAATGAGGCCCATCTTGGCCAGGGTCTCGGCCGATTCCTCCTTGGGGTT
>SOHZ01000072.1 GCA_004377365.1 Anaerolineales bacterium
GGCGACCGTGGCTTGGGCTTGTGCCGTCTGCCAGACGCGAACGGCGACCGTGGACTGGATCTCCGAGTCGAAAGCGGCCGTAGCCGTTGCCTCGAACTGCGCCACCGCCGCTCCCGTCTCCTGTGCGGCCGCGGTGGCCGTAGCCTGCGCTTCCGCAAACTTTTGCCCTGATCTGCGTACTTGCAAGGCCGCTATTCCCACAAGCAAGAGAACGAGGACAACCGCTACGCCTCCGCCTATGCGTAACCACCGCTCCCGTCGAGC
Organism: Anaerolineales bacterium; assembly: GCA_004377365.1. Lineage (GTDB taxonomy): Bacteria > Chloroflexota > Anaerolineae > E26-bin7 > E26-bin7 > E26-bin7. Next base: position 265 of record SOHZ01000072.1, read on the forward strand.
GGCACGCCAGGCCTCGTTAGACCTCTGGATGGGCCCGATGAAGCGGTCGTGGGTCAGCTCGTACCAGCGGGCCCCGGCCCGCCGCTCGGCCCTGATGAGGTGCTGGCCCTCCAGCACATCAACGGCCACATTGGGGACGCCTCCGGTGGACTCCGCCCCCCTGTAGGCTGTGCCTCGCGTGCCCACGGGCGTGATGAGATCTCGCTCGAACCATTCTCGAAGCTCTTCTTCCTTGACTTTCGTTTGCTGGACGGTACTGCTGAGGGCCCGTTCGTAGAATCCCAACAGTGCCTGATCCACATCACCGAAGGTTCGCAGGTGCTCTAGGGTGATTTCCGTGACCTTTGGTGACGGCTCCTCCTTAAATGCCTGAATCTCAGCAGGCTTTGCGCCAACCAGGGTGATCTCCCTGGTCCCCAGGGGCAATTCCTCCCACAAGCTCCGACAGACCACCTGCAATTGCACCGGCTCGACGAACTTACCTGGCACCTCGACTGTCTCGCCCACCCTGGTCTCGACCCGGATCTTGAGCAATTCCTCGACCAGGCCCTCGGCCACGCCTGGGGCAAAGAAGCGCTCCGTGTCCATCAAGGGCCCTTTGACCGCCGCCAACGCCGCTTTCCGGCGCAACCGCTCCAGGCGGAAACGGGTCCGCAACCGCTCAGGCAACAGCGCAACGTAGGGGTCCAACTGGGCCAGGTAATCCTCGCGCAGGACAAACAACACCCGCAGGAAGGGGTCTTCGGACAGGGCATCGGCGACCTGGGTGAAGAATCCCTCTCGCTCCGTCCAGCGTTCGGGATAGAGGGTGAACAACTCCTCAAACTGGTCAAAGATGACCACCCGCAGGGTCGGTTGACCCTCTTCCTCTTCAGGGCGCGGCCGTCCCTTCAGAAAGGCCGACAGCGAGAGTCCCACCAACTGAGCCGGGTCTGCCTCGTCCGTCCAACCCAACAGTATGTTGAAAACGAAAAAGTTCTCAATCTGCTCAGGCTGAACCTCTTCAGGGACCTCACCCGCCACCCGGACCACGGGCATGACCTCCAGCCCCTCCTCGTCTCTGAGCAAGGGAATGAGTTTGGCATTGAGGAGGGAAGTCTTGCCTGCGCCTGACTGGGCATAGAGCATCACGGCCGGATGGGCAACGACGAGGGACACCAGTTCGTCGGCCTCCCAGTCGCGCCCGAAAAAGCGTCTCTGATGCCACACCTCGAACGGCCGCGGCCCGACATAAGGGTTCTCGACCTTCAGCTCAGTTACCTTCATTGAACGCCTCCCAACGCTTCTGCAACTCCTGGACAAAGTCACTGGCCTCCCCCCAGTAGACTCGCACGTCGTCTTGGGCCAGATAGTCCTCTAGGTATTGTTGCACCTGCTCCTGGGTGATGCTTCCCGTCTCCGGTGGCTCCGGGGCCAATTGGACAGCCACCCGGATGCGGCCCAGACTGCGCTCCAGGGAGCCGATGAGGCCCCGAAACAGGACGCGAAAGTCCCAATCGGCCAGACTGTAGCCGATGAAAAGCAGCGAGGTACTGGCCAGCACTTTCTCGATCCGCCGGGGGATGATCTGTGGATCCCTGGAGATACTCACCAAAAAGTCCAGATAGTCATCCTCGGTCAGGACCAGAGATTCGGGTATCTCGTCATGCCCGTGGAGGTGAAAGACCACAGGGTTGGCCACACTTACCTCAGTGTCAGAGCCGGGGTCAAAGACGGAAGGCTGGTCCTTGACGAGGCTGTTCCAGCGGCATAACTCCCGGCTGGGGTTCCGGTGCCGGCTGCGCAGAGCCCGGGTCATAAAGTCGTCGTAATTGGTGGTCATGTAAATGGGCAGAGGCAGGTCGGCCAGAACACCGTGGGGCTCGCCGGGCGCGTCAAAGTCGGGCGGGACGACGGTTCGGAAGCGGCTCACGATCTCGTCCTTGGGGAACATAGGGTCGCGCTTGATGGCCAGGCATTGAGCTACACGGGCCAGGTCCCACGGATCGCTCAGAGGATAGCAATAGTCCCGAGCCCACTCCCTGGCGATCTCGGAGCCCAGGGGAATAAATCCAGCACAGGCCCCCGCGCCAAGAAAAGGCGTGCATTTTCCATCCTTGATCCTGCGAAGAAGGCTGTCCCAGTCTCTGTCTTCCAGAGTGTTCATTGGCTAACTCCTTATGAGGTCATGAGGCACGCGGCCACAGGCCAGCGATTCCTGTCCACTGAACGCCACCTCCAGTGGCGCAATAGTGCCACAATAATCACATCGGTCGCTACCCAGCAGACAGCCAGGAAGCAGGAAGACTACTATAGACACACACATTCATGTATATTATACTACAAAATCTGCCTTTTTTCTAGCCCCTTCACAGCCCCAAATAGCTCCCTCTGCCAACTGCCCTGCAGCCAGCTCGTGCTCCCTCTCATCTACATCCGACTCGCGGCGGAACTGGCTCATGTAGAGGTCGTAATAGACCCCTCGTTGCGCCATCAGGCTGTCGTGGGTGCCGCGTTCGACCATGCGCCCATCCTGGATAACCAGCACCTGATCGGCGTTGCGGATGGTGCTCAGGCGGTGGGCGATGACAAAGCTTGTCCTGAGCCCTTCGGCTTCGCTCAGGGTGAACTCCGCCGAAGGGCTGGTGTGTCCTTTGAGGAGCTCAGACAGTGCCCGCTGGATCAGGATCTCGGTGCGGGTGTCCACGCTGGAGGTCGCTTCGTCCAGAATGAGGATGCGCGGGTCAGCCAGCACGGCCCGGGCGAAGGAGATGAGCTGCCGCTGCCCATGGCTCAGGTTGCTGCCCCGCTCAGTCAGCTCGGTCTGGTAGCCCTCAGGTAGGCGGCTGATGAAATCATGGGCGTTGACCAGCCTGGCAGCGGCGATGACCTCTTCGTCGCCGGCTTCAAGGCGGCCGTAGCGGATGTTCTCCATCACCGTGCCAGCAAAAAGGAAGGTGTCTTGCAGGACGATGCCCATCTGCCGGCGCAGGCTGGCGCGAGTCACCGAGCGGACGTCCCGCCCGTCAATGCGCACCGCGCCGGAATCCACCTCGTAGAAACGGCCGATCAGGCTGGCCAGCGTGGTCTTTCCCGCCCCGGTCACCCCCACCAAAGCCACAGTCTGCCCCGGTTCGGCCACCAGGCTCACGTCCTCCAGCACCGGTTCGCCATCTTTGTAGGCGAAGGAGACGTGCTCAAACTCGACCCGGCCCTGGATGGGTGGCATCTCCACCGCGTCGGGCGCGTCAACGATGTCTGGCTCTGTGTCTATCAACTCGAAGATACGTTCGGCTCCGGCCATCGCTGCCTGCAACTGGGTGTACAGTTGAGCCAGCGAGCGGATGGGCATGTAGAAGCGGCGCACATAGCCCAGGAAGGCGACGATGGTGCCCACGGTGAGCAGTCCGTTGAGGGTCAGGTAGCCGCCGTAGCCAGCCACGATGGCTGTGGCGATGGTGCTCAATACGTCCAGGGCCGGAGTGAAGGCTGAGGTGATGCCCACGGCCTGGACGTTGGCGTCGCGGTCGGCCGCGCTGAGCTCGGCAAAGCGGGCCTGGCTGGCCCCCTCACGGCTGAAGGCCTGCACCTCCCGCACGCCGGAGATTTGCTCCTCCAGCTCGGCGCTCACCTGGCCGATGGTCTCCCGCGTGCGGCGGAAGGCGCGGAAGGCCCACCGGGAAAAGACGGTGGTGGTCAGCAGCATGAAGGGCAGCACGGTGAAACTGGCCAGAGCCAACCGCGCGTTCAGGCTGGTCATGGCGATCACGATGCCGATCAGGGTCAGCACGTCTCCGCTCAGGCGCACCAGGCCCACGTTGAGCGCGTGGTTGATCACGTCCACGTCGTTGACCAGCCGCGACATCAGGTCACCCGCCTCGCGCTGGTCAAAGAAGGTCAGGGAGAGGGCCTGGACGCGCTGGAAGATCTGGGTGCGCATGGTGTAGAGCACCCGCTGGCCGACCAGGGCCATCAGGTAGAACTGGCTGGCCGTCGCCCCCCAGTTGAGCAAGTAGGTGGCCAGCAAGAGCAACATGGTGCGGGTAAGCCCGGCTTTATCGCCTGGGGTGATGAACTGGTCCACGGCCACGCCCAGCAGATACGGCCCGGCCAGCCGCATCAGCGTGCTAAAGACCACCAGCACCAGAACCACCACCAGCCACGGCCACGATGCGCCAAAATAACCCAGCAGCCGCCGCAACACCTGGCCCGTATCGTGGGCCTTTTCTTCTCTCAGACCTGCCATCCGGCGGAATCCACCGCCAGGACCATGAAATGCCATTCAAGACCTCCAAAAGAGCTTTGACTGTTTTCGTAATTTGAAGTATAATGCGAGCAGTAATGGAAGAAGACTCTGCTATGCAAACAGTAGATTATAGACAACAACTGCTTGAAGAGATCAAGGACCTCTCAGACCGTGAACTGGAAAAGATTTACAAGATTGTGACCCTCCTCCGCCATGAATTTATGGAAGAGGACGACGAGGCCCGCTATTATACAGACTCTTGGATTCAGGCCGAGCGTGAGGCGACAGAAGCGTACCGGCGCGGTGGATTGAAAGCTTATGACAGCGTGGACGAGATGATGGATGACATCCTCTCGGAGCCTGACGACGAACGAAGCTGATTCCCTCACCTCGCTACCGCAAAAGCCTCCGCCGCTCTGTCATTGCGAGGAGCCCTTCGACAGGCTCAGGATGAACTCCGCGACGAAGCAATCCCTCTGAGAGGCTGAGATTGCTTCGCTTTGCTCGCAATGACACCCCAATGGCCCAAGCAACGGCCCGGCCTGCCATTTTTCAGACGCGCTTTAAGACTCACCCCTCCTTGCGCTCCAAGACCGTGCAAGCCCTCAAACACGAAGATCCCCCCGTCAAAGAAATCTCTCACCATGCGAGTCCGCATCACGTTGCAAGAGTTTGACGATCACATCTACTTGCGCAACATCGGCGGGCACGAAATTTTGCCCTAAACTCAGTAGATCACAAATTGCTCCTGCTGGACCACAGACTTCGGCGAGCTCAGTCGAGCCGTCCAGCGGCCTAGACGCGGACTGTGGTCCGCTTTGAGCCTTCAATCGTGATCTACTGAAACTGCGTTACTCTTCTCCCTCAAACATGATTTCTTCCTGTTCGCGGGGCAGCGCCGTGGCGGCGGGCACAGGCGAGGGCTGCAACAGTTGGATGGCAGCGGCTTCCTCCACCTTGGCCGCATCCATGCTCGTCTGCCAGCGAAAACGTGACACCATCTTGATATTCAGGGCCGATTGTAAGGCCAGGTACAGCATCCTCAGCGCGTCCTTGTTCAAACCAGTTGCGCTGGCCAATTGGTTTAGACGCCTATTACCACCCGCTGCCGTCAGCACATCCGAGGCGCAGCGCAAGCCTGCCTCTTCCAGCCTGTCAAACTGCTCCTGGCTGGCGTATGTCAGCAAAATCGCCTGGTCCACCCAATCCACAATTTGATGGACGGGGAAAGGCGTACCGATGACCAAGGCCGGCACATCGGCCGTGGCCAGATTCTGCACGTTTTCGATGTCTTCCTGCCTCAACCGCCCCTGGTGCTAGATGCTCAAGCCTTCAATTTCCGATAGGCGCGTCTCTTTGGCGATGCCCCCTTGTTGCCCCAGCGCCTTCTTGGCCGTGGCCGTTATCCAGTCGAGGCCCTGCTCCGGGAAGAAGCCGATAAAGAAAGTGATAATGCACACCGTGGCCAAGTTCACGTTAAATGGCACACCTGCTGCTGTAGAGAAAGTGCCCACCCCTACAGCCACGATGGCACCAATCGTCGTCGCCAGAAGAAAGCGATTCGACGTAAAAATGTAAACGCTTGGGGTCAGGTCGTAAGCCAAAAAGCGGCGCCAGGTCAAGTGAAACGAGTAAATATAAGCTCCTGCCCAACCCCAGAGCAAAAAACGTCCCGCAAGAATGGCCCTCGGAAAAAGGTCATCCGCGCCAAATATGTCAATCACTTCTTCCAAAAATCCCGACAAAAAACGAGTTGAATAACATAGGGCTGCGTTCCGGCATAAAGCATGGACGTAAAGGAATAGGCAAGCGCCAACGGCCAGATATAATGCCGCAGGTGATACTCACCGGACATGATCTCTTCCAATTCCTTTGTTGGGGCAATCCCCAATTGTAACAAGGACTGCTTCACCCGGTCCCGCTTCAGCGGCGCCCGCACCCATCTGTAAGCAATGTATGATAACGGAATGTAAGACGGCCACAGCACCGCTAGCAGCAAAAAGGCCCACAGCGTCGGTTCGGTTAAATGTTCCATGATGCCCTCCTCCATGTTTTTAGAAAATCACTGGTTTTAGCTTGATTCTATACCTGACTCAGACCCCAGGGGTTTTACAAGGCACCTTTGACTTGATGGACTCGTTGCTTTCCTGGGCACTCCAATTTCAAAGACTGACTTCTTCGGAAACCCCTGGGGTCTTGGCCGAGCAACTTGTGTCTACTCAGTTTTCCTGGAAGCGCCGGCTGAGCGATGTCCTGAGCCTGTCGAAGGGTAGGATCGGAGTGTAGAAGAGCTTTGACTGTTTGCCTGGTTTGAAGTATAATGCAAGTAGTGCTGTTTCCCCAAGAGCGGAGGGATCGAAAACATGAAACGAGCAATTACTGCAATTTACGAAGGAGGGGTGCTGAAACCCTCGGAAAAGCTGCCTCTGGAAGAGCAACAAGAAGTCCTGGTCATCGTTGTCCCCTTGCCGAGGAAAGAGCAACTCTTGACTGACGAGCAGGCACAATTGGCTCAGATGAGAGAACAAACAGAAGCGTGGTTGGCGAAACAGCCGGCTGATGTCGTGCGTCCGCCTCTATCCTTGCCTCAAGCTCGCAGCAGGGAACTCGACGACGCTTTCGACGCCGCCCTGACCGCCATTCGTGCCCGCGCCGCTCAGTTCAGCGAGGCAGAGATTGCCGCCGACGTGGACGCAGCCCTGGCTGAAACTCACGCCCTCTCTATTGATGACCGCGCCCGTCTTGACGCCGAGCTCAAAGTCATTTTCGCCGAAATCGCTGCCGATGTCTTCCCCTGAACAGCCCTCACTGAAAGCGGTGGTGGACATCAACATCCTGGTGCGTGGCACCTTATCCACCACAGGTGGTAGTGCCCTCATCATCGGAGCCATCAAACGCGGTCGATGCGTCCTCATTACCTCGCGACAGCACCTGAGCGAGTTGTACAATGTCCTCGGTCGTCCTCGCATCGCGGACAAGTATGGCGTCACAGAGCGAGAGCGTCGGCAATTGGTGGGACGACTCTACGCTGGGGCGTTGGTCGTTACCCCGGCCGACCACCTCTCCTTATGCCGAGACCCTAAAGATGACTACCTTCTGGAAATGGCGCTTCTAGGCCAAGCCACGCATCTGGTCACCGAGGACGACGACCTTCACGATGACCTGGCTATCCGCTCCCTGCTCCGCGACTATGGCGTGCGTCTGGTGCACATTGCCGAGTTCCTGGTTGATTTGGCCCGTGCCTCAAATTCCCCATGCAACTGCGAGTAGTAGATCTCGGCGTAGATGGGACTCGACTCCATCAGTTCCTCGTGAGTGCCGCGGGCTACGATGCGGCCCTTGTCCAGCACCAGGATCTGGTCGGCGTTGAGCACGGTGCTGATGCGCTGGGCGATGACAAAGCTTGTCCTGAGCGGAGCCGAAGGGCTGGTGCGCCCTTTCATCAGCTCGTCCAACGCCTGCTGGATGCGCTCCTCGGTGCTAAAGTCCACGCTGCTGGTAGAGTCGTCCAGGATCAGGATGCGCGGGTCCAGCAACAGAGCACGGGCGATGGCGATGCGCTGCTTCTGACCCCCTGAAAGGGTCACCCCCCGCTCGCCCACTTCGGTGTCGTACCCATCGGGAAAACCCACGATAAATTCGTGGGCCTCGGCCGCCTTGGCTGCGGCGATGATCTCCTCCATGGTCGCTTCGGGCTTGCCGAAAGCAATGTTGTCGCGGACCGTGCCCGTGAACAGGGTCGCCTCCTGCAAGACGATGCCGATCTGGGAGCGTAGCGACTCGATGGTGACGTCGCGCACGTCGTGGCCATCCACCGTGATGCGGCCCTCGCTCACGTCGTAGAAGCGGGGGATGAGATTGATGATGGTGGACTTGCCGGAACCGGTCGCGCCCAGCAGGGCCACCGTCTGCCCCGGCTCGGCGGCAAAGCTCACCCCATCCAACACCCACTCGCCCTCTTTGCTACTGGTGGTTCGACGGCGCTCACCACGAGCGAAGTAGCGGAAACGCACGTCCTCAAAGGTCACCCGGCCCTCTATCGAGGGCAAGGGCTGGGCGTCGGGTGCGTCGGCCACCTCCGACTGGGCATCCAGGATCTCAAAGATCCGCTCGGCCGAGGCGGCTGCTCGCGAGATCATGGTCGCGATCATCCCCAGGATGCCCACCGGCATCATGACCATCATCAGGTAGGCGTTAAAGGCCACCAACTGGCCCACGGTGAGGTCCCCGCCAATCACCTGGAAGCCGCCGTACCAGTTGATGGCCAGCGTGCTCAGGTTGAACACCAGGAAGAGGGTAGGGAAGAGGCAAGCCATCAGCCGGCCCACCTTCAGGAACTCGTCTAACAGCTCGCGGTTGCCTTTCCCGAAGCGTTCCGCCTCAAAGGGCTCGCGAGCGAAAGCCTTGACCACCCGCACACCGGCCAGGTTCTCCTGCAAGATGATGTTGAGAGCCGCAAGCTTTTTCTGCACCCGGCTGAACATGGGACGCGCCTTGAGGCCAAAGACGCTGAAGAGCCCCAGCACCAACGGGAGGATGACCACCGCCACCAGGGCCAGCCGCCAGTTCATGGCGAAGAGGAGGATCAGGCTGCCGACAAGCATCACTACAGAATTGAGGAATTGCAGAAAGCCCATGCCAGTGAACATACGCACCAGCTCCACGTCGTTGGTGGCGCGGGTGAGCAGTTGGCCGGTCTGAGCCTGGTCGTGGTAGCTGAAGGAGAGACTCTGGATCTTGGCATAGAGGGCATTGCGCAAGTCGTAAGCCACGCCCTGAGAGGCTCGTTCGGAGAGATAGCCCTGGGCGAATTGGAAAAGCGACCGTCCCAGGGCCAGCGCCACCAACCCCAACGCCATCCACAAGATCACCGACAAGTTCTTGCCGGTGATCCCTTGGTCAATGATGACCTGGATCAACCGGGGGGTGACCAGGTTGCCAGCAGTGACGACAAGTAAACTGAGGTAAGCGCCTAAAGCCACCAGCCAGTACTTTTTTAGATGACCCAACGCTCGCGACAAGGGTTTCATTATCTATTTTCTTCTCCCTTTTCGGCATGATTCAGCAAGCAGTCAACATGCCCCTCGGGGCACCATGAAGCATGAAGACCTCTATGCTCAGGCTGGACGACAGTCCGGCGAGGTGGCGGCGGATTGTCATCCGCCGCGAGCAAGTAGGCTATTTTCATAGCAGAAAGCGGGACAGGCGGGTGTCGAAATCACCCACCTGTCCTCGACCTATGCCAACTGGACAGGCCAGTTGGCATGATTATACCATATTTTCCGATTCTTGAGTAGAATCAGTGACACAATCCCAGGCTCAAAGCGGACCACAGACTTCGGCGAGCTCAGTCAAGCCGTCCGCGTTTAGGCCCAATGCAGTTCAGTTAGTTCTGGAGTCGAGGCTTCAGCCGGATTTTCCCGCCTAAAGGCTCTACTCCAACTGCTTATCTAAACCGTATTGCGTTTAGACCGCTGGACTGTGGTCCAGCGGGAGCAAATTGCGATCTACTGAGAATGGCTATTTACGACCCTTCGTGTACAGGTCCAGAAGCACGGCCAGGATAAAGACGATACCTTTGATCACCTTCTGGTAATAGGACGAAACCTCCAAGAGATTGAGGCCGTTGTTCAGGACGCCCATGATAAAGGCCCCGACGATGGTGCCGGCCACGCTCCCTACGCCGCCGAAGAGACTCGTACCCCCCAGCACCGAAGCAGCGATGGCATCCAGCTCCAGGCCAGCAGCCACATTGGGTTGAGCCGACCAAAGACGGGCGGCGGTGATGATCCCGGCCAAGGCGGCGGTGAAGCCGCTGATGACATAAACGGCTGTCGTGACCAGGTCAATATTTATGCCAGCCAGTCGGGCCGTCTCTTGATGGCCGCCGACGGCGTAGACGTGCAGGCCGAACTTTGTACGGGTGAGCACGATGTAGGCTGCCACAAAGACCACGGCCAGCACCACCACCGGCACGGGAACAGGACCTATCTTGCCCGAGCCCCAAAAGGTGAACTCGTCAAGCATGATGGGAATGGTCCAGCCTTGGGTATAGGCCAACGTCAGGCCACGGCCGACAGCCATCATGGCCAGGGTGGCCACGAAAGGTGGCAAGCGTCCTTTGACAACAAGCAAGCCGCTGATAGCGCCCAATCCCGCCCCGGCGGCCAGGGCCAGGCCCATGGCCGGGTAGATGGGCAACCCTTGCTTGATGATAAAGCCGGCCGACAAAGCGCTGCTGAGGGCCACGATGGAACCCACCGACAGATCAATGCCAGCCGTCAGCATGGTAAAGGTCATACCGACGGCCATAATGGCCACAATGGAGGTCTGAAGGGCGACGTTAAGAAGATTGGAGAGGCTCAGGAAACGATCGGAAAGCAGCGACAAGAGCACACACAGACCAATGAAAATCAGAAAAACATTGAAACGACGCAGGACTTTTACCATACTGTCAAGCTTTTTGACGGTCATTATTCCCCTCTCCCCCGGTAGCATACAACATGATCTCATCCTGGCTGGCCTCACCTCGCTGAAATTCTGCTGCTACCCGGCCCTCGTGCATGACCACGATGCGGTCACTGATACCCAGGACCTCTGGCAATTCCGAGGAAATCATGATGATACCCACTCCCTGTTTGGCCAACTGGCTCATCAGGGCGTGAATCTCTGCCTTGGCCCCCACGTCAATGCCCCGCGTAGGCTCGTCCAGGATCAGCACTTTGGGATCCAAGCTCAACCACCTGGCGAGGACCACCTTCTGCTGATTGCCTCCGCTCAGATTCCTCACTTTCTGCCGCAGGCTAGGGGTGCGAATGTCCAGCCGGCTGACATAGTCCTGAGCCAGACGGCCTGCCTCCCGAAAGTTCACGAAACCCACCCGTGAGAGCTTGTCCAGGGCGCTGATGGTGATGTTTGGGCGCACGGCCATGCCCAGGAAAAGGCCCTGGGTCGTGCGTTCCTCAGGCACAAAGCCCATCCCCAGGGCAATGGCTTTTTGGGGAGAGTCAATCTTTACCTTGTGGCTATCCATCCAAATCTCTCCCCGCTCTATGGGGTCAATGCCAAAGATAGCTCGTGCCAACTGGGTACGGCCAGCTCCTACCAGCCCGGCCAGACCCAGAATCTCTCCCTTATATAGTTCCAGGTCAATGTCATGCAGTTCGTTGCCCCGCGACAACCCTTTGACCCGCAAGACCATTTCCTGGCGAGGGACCTCTTCCTTGGGATACATCTCCCCCAGCTCGCGGCCCACCATCATGCGCACCACCTGCCCCATGTCCACCTCACTGATGGGGGCCACGCCAACCAGTTGGCCATCCCGCAGGACAGTCACCCGGTCGGCCACAGCCAGGACCTCCTCAATGCGATGCGAGATAAAGATAATGGTCACCCCTTGCTCGCTGAGAGAGTGCATCAGGCCGAAGAGGGTCTCTGTCTCTCGCTCACTGAGGGCCGAGGTGGGCTCATCCATGACGATGATGTCGGCGTTAAGGGAGAGGGCCTTGGCCACCTCTACCATCTGGCGTTGGGCGATGGATAGATCGGCCACTGTTGTCATTGGGTCCACGGCAATGTTCAACTGGTCCAGTTGCTGGCGAGCCTGGGCGTACAGAGCCGGCCAGTTGATAAAGCCGGGCAAAGCTCCCCCTGGTTCCCGGCCCAGGTAGATGTTCTGCCCCACGTTGAGGTAGGGAATGAGAGCCAGTTCCTGATGGATCATGCTGATCCCCAGGGCCTGGGCCCGGCCAGGACTGTCAATCTCCACCAGTTTTCCACGCAGGATGATGGTTCCCGTATCTCTAGAGATGGCTCCTGTGAGGATTTTCATCAGAGTGGATTTGCCAGCGCCGTTCTCACCCACCAGAGCGTGAATCTCGCCTTCGGCCACCTCAAAGGTGACATCGCCCAAAGCCTGCACGCCGGGGAAGCGCTTGCTGATGTGTTCCATGTGGAGGATCACATTGTTGCTGGACATTCAGTTCTTCCTTCCAAGTAACCGTTCAGCTCTATTTGCACCGCAGTGCGAATAAACGATTGTAACACTTGACTGTCGTTCAGCCGTTCCTGCTGGTCGTTCCCTGCTTCCTTCTCGTCGTTTTATCGTTGCTACCTGCCGTTCTATGACTGCTTCTCGTCGTTTAGCCGTTGCTACCTGCCCTGCTCTGGCTGCTTCGCGTCGTTCAACCGCTGCCACCTGTCGTTCCCTGGTTGCTTCGTGCCGTTCAGCCGTTGCTACCCGCTGTCCTACCGTTCCTTCGCGTCGTTCAACCAGCCCCGGTCGAGGCAAAGAAAGCGGGGCCGCATCCTCAGCGAACCTGTCCTGAGTTGAGTCGAAGGAGCCGATGGGCTGCGTTGGGTTTGAGATGGGGGGACGGGTAACGGCAGGGTTCAACCGCGCCGCCCCGCCTTCGCAGGCGAAACTAGGTTGCTAAAGCCGCAAGGGGCAGCGTCGGCTGCAACCAATGTTGGGCGGCAACCC
>SOHZ01000481.1 GCA_004377365.1 Anaerolineales bacterium
ACAATATATGGCCCATTAATTGCTGAAGATGACATAAAGTCAGCGAAAAGGGAGTTCTGAGCAACCTGGAGGTCATTTATGCAGCGCGATGACGCCTATGTTTTAAAGACTAGACCTACGTATGGGGCACTCGTTGCCCGTTGTTTAGGTGACGTAGCCGTTTATGAGGAGGGTGGAAATGCAGAAGGGGTTGATTGTATAAGCCCCAGCCTTATCCGATTGGAAGGGCTGACCCTGACAAGCAAAGCGGAAGGGGAAGCAGTTAAAGAGAAAACGTCTGACAGGAGATCGAAATGGGAGTGATTACACTTGAAGTACCAGAGTCCCAGGTGGTTGAGTGGGTGCAGCAGCTCTCACCCGTGGCCAAGCAGGCGGTGCTAAGGGCCCTTATCCCGCGACTCGACGAACTTGAGGTCCTGGTGGACTATGGGGACCAGCGGGTGCGTGCGCTCTGCGCCGAGCGTGGTCTGGACTGGGACGGTCTGGGCGAAGATGAGCGTCAGCAGTTGATTGACGAACTGCTCCACGAGGCATAGCTATGCCCGAACGGGTTGTCTTCGATACCAACATCTGGATATCTGGCCTCCTGTGGCGTGGCAAGCCGTATCGGTGCCTGCTGCTGGCGCGTGCTGGGATTGTTCAGCCTGTGTACTGCCAAGCTATGGCGGCCGAACTTGCTCAGAAACTGCGCCAGGTATTCGGCTTCTCGGAGAATCACATTCGGGCCGTCCTTTATGACCTGCGGCGTGTGACTGAGAGCGTGGAGATTACCGGCAACCTCCACGTGATCACCGACGATCCTGATGACGACAAGTTTATCGAATGTGCCTTGCTGGCTGGTGCTTCGTTGATTGTGTCCGGCGATCATCACCTGCTCGACCTTGGTGAGTACGAGGGGGTCTGCATTCTCTCTGCTGCCGAATTCGTTGCGCGTTTCGCTTGGTCTGAAGGAAGCATAGGAGAGTAGCCCTTTGGAAGCCTAAAGGAGTCGCCATGACTCGCCTGTCCGAAAAACGCGACGTACAGGACGCCCTGGTCAACTATCTCATCGGTATCGGCTGGGAGTACCTGCCGCCGGATGAAATCATGCAGAATATCAGGCCGAGGAGCAGCACAAGGCCGCCCTCCAGGCCCTCTTCAAAGCGATGCTGTACCAATTGATGACTGGCTGGTTGCCAGTGAAGGAGGTAGAATGATGGAAATCGGGCCCATTCGGATAAGATTATGCTGGTTAAACCGGTTCCGCCGGTGGATTCGCCGTCTGAAGCGCTCGGGTGTCTCACCCCCCCCAACCCACCGGTCTTTTACGGTTCCCGTCCTGGTCATCCGCTACTTCCCGGTCAAAAACGGCCGGATTGACGTCAACGTGACCGGCAGCGTGGACGCGCCTCTCGACGCCATTCGCCGCCACACGGTCGAGACGACGAAGCAAGTGATCCAGGCCCTGGAAACAGGCAGCACCTATCACGGCTATAAGGACCCCACGGCCCAGCCCAGCCTGCGCTACCAGATTGTGGATACCATCGAATTTCTGGAACCGCTGCCCACCTATCACAAGCGCGGTCACCAGGCCCCTATGACAGACTATAACGCCGTCATGAAACGGGTGGACGTTCGGCATTGGGTCGAAGAAAGGGGCGTCAAAGAGGCCTGGCTGTGGGGCTATCACGGCGGGGTCATAGACCTCTGGGAGTCGAACATGGCGGGGCCGTACGGCGACATCAGCAACAGCAACTGCGACCTGACGGATCTGCCGGTGCTGAGCCAAACCTATACCGTCTACCATTACAACTATGAGCGCGGTCCATCCGAGGCGGTAGAGGATCACATCCACCAGATCGAGAGCGTGCTCAAGTTTGTTAACCACTCTCTTTTCTGGGACAAATTTGTCGGCCAGCCGGGCGCGTGGCGCTGCGGCTGGTCCCACTATCCGCCCAACGGCGAGGACAATTACGACTGGGACAATCCCAAATACGTCTGGACGGACATTGAAGACTGGACGCCTGAAGGCACCGGCCAGAAAAAGCGCATCAACTGCACCCGCTGGAACGTTGACAGCCTGACCTGGTTCATCTACTGGATGCAGAACTTGCCCGGCGCCAACAACGGGCTGACCTACCGGGGTCGTCCCCTGACCAACTGGTGGGCCTTTATTGGCGATTTTGATAGTGTGATGGCCGCCGGGCTGGGCTTGGTTGAGTAGGAATGTGAAGGACGATTGTCAGAGCCGATCGCTCGGCCACCTCGGGCACACGCACAAGGTGGCGCCGGGTCAGGCGCGAGTCATTCCTCGCTTTCAAGCCCGTACTCTTTTTCTAACAACTCGCCCCGAATCTCGCGGCCCGACTCCACCAGTTCCTCAAGAGTCAGCCCTCTTTCTTTCAGGACTTCTCCTATCCGATCCAGGGCGTCCATGGCAATGATTTCTTTCTGTGCTTTATTTCTCGTCTCAGTCAGCATAACGTTGAGTCGGACTTGCCAGTTATGGTTCTCGGCGTGTGATCCCGGCCACCTGGTCAAAGTCTCGATCATAGCTATAGACTTCGCTGATCTTTTGGCGCTCCATCTGAGCCACAATCAGGGCGTCCTCAAAATCAATCGGATAGGTGGCGTAGAGATCAAGGGCACGAAGATACATCTTCCGATTGGTCAGTTTAAACCCAGGCAGCGACAGAAGCGGGTAAAGAAGCCTCCGGATCTCCTCGCGGGGGAGATTATAAAGCCGCTTTGAGGAAAGAACATAAACCACCTCGGCAATCACCGCTTCTGTGGTGGTGAGGGTGATTTCCTTCTGCCGCGCTTTTTGAAAAAGTTCAAGGCAGGCCTGGGCCTTTTCAGGGTCATCGCGGGTGAGATGGCGGATAAAGATGTTGGCATCAATGAATTGCATGGTTACTCTTTCATTTCCGCAACCACTTTTTGGGCGTGCTCTTCAATGGCTATCTCTCGAAGGTCGGCAAAATCCTCAGGCTGGTGCCGGGGGATGACCGCCCCAAAAGTATCCTCCAGGGTCATAGTGGTGAGTTGAAGCTCAACCGTGTCGTCTCTCACCCGGAACACGACCTTGTCACCGGGCTCCATCTCCAGCAACCGCCGGATCTCGGCCGGAATGGTGACCTGGCCTTTGGTCGTCACAGTTCGAATATACTCTTCCATTTCCTTCATGGTCATACCTCCCTGGGCAGTCATTACTTTCATGGTAAGGTAATAATATCAGAGAATCTGTTGTTTGTCAAGAGACAAATTCCTGGTTCTGGAATTGCAGTATAGGAGCCAAGTAAATTCACGGCAGTTGAGCAGTGGGCCAAAAGCATAGCCGCCCTGCGATCAGGATGGCTAGCGGTCGAGAGGCCCGCCTGGGCGCGGGCGAGACGTTGCTACTACATGGGACGTCGTCGCGGCGGTCGCCCCATGTGGGCGTGGGCAATGGCCTGGGAACCCTATGACAAGCTAGAAACCTCATGTAAAGTGAACCCCACGTAGCTAGTGCTGTTTCACATCACTAACCTTGACTTTCTGCGGTCACCTGCGAGCTCTCGGGTTGACGCCTGTGGGTCAAAAACTGCCCCAAAAGGGCGATTGGGGGCCATTATTGGCATCCGTCAGGCAGTTTGTGTCGCCAATGAGCGTAGCCTAAAAGTCAAGGTCTGCTTTGTGAAAGTGCACTAG
>SOHZ01000651.1 GCA_004377365.1 Anaerolineales bacterium
CTCAAGTATAGTCAGTTTCATCGTTGCCGCCTTTTTGCATATCTGGCCCTATCTGTTGGTCACCATTCCCTTGGCCGTGGCGGTTAACCTCTCGGGTGCTTCCAGGTATATCAACCGCGCCTTTCAGGCGCGACCGCTGGTTGCTATCTTCCTGGCTACAGCGGTAGGGGCTTTTAGCCCCTTCTGCTCCTGTGGCGTCATCCCGGTGATCGCCGCCCTGCTCATGAGTGGGGTGCCGTTGGCGCCAGTGATGTCTTTTTGGATCGCGTCTCCCTCGATGGACCCAGAAGCTTTCTTTTTGAGTGTAAGCACCATCGGCTGGGAGCTGGCTGTGTGGCGGCTGGTCTCCACGCTCATCTTGAGCCTGAGCGCCGGTTTTGTGACCCACTTTATCGTGGAGCGAGGCTGGTTGGGCCAGCAGATACTGCGCCGCCGGCGGACGATCTCGGTGCAAAGTACCTGGACGCTTTTAAAGAGGGGCTGGCAGAGACTCAAGCGTGGCCTACTCTCCTTGCCAACTCTGCGGTTGGGGGTAGGGAAGCCCGTTCTGGCCGCCAGGGCGGTTTGCTGCGACGCCTCCGCTTCTGGAGTGCGCATGGGCGATAGCAGACCGATGACCTCCACTACTCTTGCGCCTGCCTCAGGTTGTGGCACCGGTCGTGGCGCGGGTTGCGGCGACAACTGTGGCCCGACAGAAGGAAGCAGTTGCAGCGGCAACATCGCGTCCTTCCGTCGTCGCTTACTGGACGAGACCGGGAATGCCATCCTCATGGTGACCAAATTTATGGCGCTGGCCTTTTTCCTGGAAGCCTTGATCACCTTGTACATCCCTACCGAATGGATTGCAGGGTTGTTAGGCCGCCAGAATCCATGGGCCATTGTAACCGCCGCTCTTCTCGGCGTGCCGGTTTACACCAGCAACCTGGCCGCGCTGCCGATGGTGAGTGGTCTGCTGGCGCAGGGGATGAACCCGGCTGCGGCCTTGGCTTTCCTGATTGCCGGCCCCACCACCACCCTCCCAGCCATGTCCGCGGTCTGGGGCTTGACCTCACGACGGGTATTTGCCCTATACGTCTCGTTTTCACTGGTAGGGGCGGTAGCGCTGGGTTATCTTTACAGTTGGGTGGCATGAAAGGTGACGCCGTTGATACCTCTTCACCAATGGCTCTTCAGACGTCTTCGGCCAGCCGGTAGCCCACGCCCCATTCGGTGAGGATGACCTGAGCGTCGGGGGCGATGGCGGCCAGCTTGCTGCGCAGGCGGCGGACGTGCACGTCCACCGTGCGTTCGTCAATGTAACTCTCGTGCCCCCACACGTGGGACAGGAGCGCCTCGCGGGTGAAAACCTGTCCTCGATGGCGGGCCAGGAAGTGTAGCAAGTCGTACTCTCTTGGCCGGAGCTCCAAAGGTTGGCCTCGGAACCAGGCCTGGCGGCGAGGGTGATCGAAGTGCAGCCCTTCTTCTGGCTTCGTAGGGCGGCTTTCCATAGCAGCCAGGGCCTGTACCTGGGCCACCTTGGTCTCCAGGGCTTTCACCTCGGCCTGGCGGCGGAGCACGGCCCGGATGCGGGCGCTCAGCTCGCGAGGGTTGAAGGGCTTGACCAGGTAGTCGTCCGCTCCCAGCTCCAGGCCCACGATTTTGTCCACGTCTTCGTCCCTGGCGGTCAGCACGATGACGGGCGCCGTGCAGCCCGCACCCCGCAGGCAGCGCAGCACTTCAAAACCGTCAATGCCCGGCAGCATCACGTCGAGCACCACCAGGTCGGCGGGGTCGGCGTCCATGTGAGCCAGGGCTTCTTCGCCGCTGGCTACCGCCCGCACTGCGAATCCCTCCCGTTCCAACCGTTCCCGCACGACGGTGACGATGGCCGGTTCGTCGTCTACCACCAGGATGTGTCCCATTGTAGCTTTTACCTCTCGTATCGCTGCGCAGGCTAGCGCCTCATATCAGCGCCACTCGCCAACCCTGGTTGGCGTCCACACCGATCCCCAGGTCGTCACCCACCGCGCGGCGCACGGCCTCCACCTGGGCCACGTCCTCAGCCGGGTCAAAGCTGTGCACCCGCAGCTTGACCGTCTGGAAGCCCATTTCACGCAACCGGAGCACCTCTTCGGCCCGCTGTTGGGGCGGATGGACCTCGCCCGTGGAGGCGTACACCGGCGCGCGGCCGGCTTCCTTCCCGCTAGCAACATCCAAACCGATTTGCCCTCGACCTTGCCGCAGATGTCCCAGAAGGCGGCTTCCATCCAATAGTTGCGCCAGCCCAGGTAGCTGACCTCGCGAAATCGCTGACGGACGGTGGCGACGTCGGTGGGGTCGAGGCCGATGAGGTACGGGCCGACCAGACCACCCAGGCCCTCGCGCTCTCGCTCAAAGGCCACGCCGGCCGCCAGGCCCTGCACGCCGTCGTCGGTCGTCAGGCGCAGCAGGGTGAAGCGGTTCTCGGTCTGGGGATAGCCGGGGATCCACGAAGGGTAGAACGGTTTGGGCAGCGGGATGGCGACGTGAAATAGCTCGATGCGGTCAATTTGCATCGGTTACCCTCCTCCGTTCTTCATTCGCTATTCTTCATTCTCCATGTTCTTGGGTTGGCATCGTGGGCAGATGAAGCTGCTCGTGCTGCCGGTCTTGATCTTTTCAATCGGCGTGCCGCAGATGGGGCAGGGCTCGCTTTCTTTGTAGCCGATAAGGATGTCGTCCATCGTGAAGCCGCCCTTCTGCCCGTAGAGATCCACCTCGTAGAAAGCCCCACCTTTGTCTATGCTCGGTTGGAGACCGTCGCGGATCGCCTTGGCCAAGGCATCCATCTCGGCCTCGGTCAGCGTGTCCACCGTTCGCAGGGGGTGCAATCTGGCCAGAAAGAGAATGTCGTGGACATAGGCGTTGCCGATGCCGGCCAGCTTGGATTGATTCAGCAAGAAGGACTTTATCCGGCCGCGCCGGCCACTGAGCATGGCCCGCAGATCGTCGGCTGTCACGTCGAGGGCGTTTGGACCGAGTTTGGCGGTCATGGCGTGGTCATCTAATTCGCCGGGTCGGACGTAGTGGGCGTAGCCAAACCACCAAAAGTTGACGACCAGACAGGTCTCATCGTCAAAGTCAAAGATCAGGCGGTACTTCTCTGGCAGCGTGTCACGGGTAGCCAGCAGGATCTCGCCGCCCATGCCCAGATTCAGCAGCAGCCAACCTTGAGTCGTCTCGACGAAGAACCACTTACCCCGATGAGTCACGTCGAGCAGCCGCGCGCCGGTCAGCGCCTCCACGAACGCTTCCTTCGAGACATTCAGGCACTTGGGTTGCAGCACCTCGATGCTGGTGAAGGTCTTGCCCACCAGTTCCGTTTTCATCTGGCGGGCCAGGACGGTAATTTCAGGCAGTTCTGGCATGAGCCTCATCCTTCATGATCTCGGAGATTTCCTGCAGGCCGTTTCTATCTTTATGCCGCCGACACCAGAGTTCTTCTGAAATGCAAATCCGCGCCGGAGAGTTTATACACCCTGATCGGCCTGCCCATCTCACAGTTTTGAAACACGAATACCACTGTTGCAGTACAAGTGGCACAGAGGGGCGAATAGCACGAATTTGATCGGAAATGACCAGGCAACGTTCGTGAAATTCGGCATGGTTCACGAGTAACCTGAATGTACCTTGACAATTTAAGTTTGGT
>SOHZ01000083.1 GCA_004377365.1 Anaerolineales bacterium
ATTGTAAAGCCAGGTTTCCCCCAGGATGAAACGATGCGAATTTGGGATTCGGAGTACAGGCGCAAGCCTGCTCCAGGCCTTGTAAAAGCGGACTGGCGTCCGCACTCCAGCGAATTTTCCCAGCTACTGAGTATGGGTTGGAGATGGTCAGAGATTTATGAATCAAAGTTTAGCAGAATTCCCGCTTCCTGTCAAGCTATCGGAGTCTTGACTTTATTCAGCGTCATATACAATTAAAGGAGAATATTATGAGTGAACTGAGGATGGTGGCCGAATTGATGGCTATTTCCGCCCGCACGGCTCCCAAAACGGCGGGCCAGGACTTTGTGGTGACCAAGATCATCGAAGGCGACGATCTCAAGAAGCTGGCTGAGAAGATGTTTGAATTCGGTGAGCGGACGGGCAAGGGAAACTTTGACCGCGACGGGGCCAACGTGCGGGACTCTGACGCTCTGCTCCTGATCGGCCTGAAGGACGCCAAGCCACCGGGCATTAACTGCGGGGCCTGTGGCTTCGATAAGTGCCTCAAGCCCAACACCCATGAGGGAGAGTTCAAGGGTCCCCAGTGCGCCTACCGGCTGCTGGACATGGGCATCGCCCTTGGCTCAGCAGTAAAGACGGCCAGCCTGCTCAACGTGGACAATCGCATCATGTATCGCGCCGGAGCGGTAGCCCGGGAGGTGGGCCTCATTGATGCCGATGTTGTGATGGGCATTCCCCTGTCAGCCACGGGCAAGAGCATCTACTTCGACCGGTAGCCGACCCTATCGCGCCGAATGAGAAAAGGCCAGCCCTTTGAGATGCCTGAGGACCTTGCGACAGAGAGGGAAAGGATGAACATTGCTGCAATCAGACAAACAGCCAAGGAACGCTTCAAGGGCACCTGTCGGGTCTGCCGAGTCTGTGACGGACGGGCTTGCGCTGGGGAGATGCCGGGTATGGGCGGCACCGGCACAGGTTCTTCGTTCATGGCCAACGTGGAAGCTTTGGCCGCTATCAAGCTCAACCTGCGTACCATCCACGATGCCTCAGAGCCAGACATCAGCTTTGAGCTTTTCGGATACAAGCTTTCGATGCCTATCCTGGCTGCGCCCGTAGCTGGTGTGCGTTTGAACATGGGTGGTGCTGTGCCCGAGGCTGACTTTGTCATGGCTGTGATAGGTGGCAGCAAGGCAGCCGGTTCGGTGGGCATGACCGGTGATGGACCAGGCCCGGTTCTCTACAACACAGGCGTTGATGTCATTAGAGCTAACGGTGGGCGAGGTATCCCGATCATCAAGCCGCGATTGGCGGAAGAAATTGTGACCCGTATACGGCAGGCAGAGGAAGCGGGCGCCTGGGCTGTGGGGGTAGACGTGGACGCAGCAGGCATCATCGGCATGGTGAGGGTTGGGGAACCGGTAGGGCCAAAGACAGTTGAGGCTTGGAGAGAGATCATTGCCGCCACCGACTTGCCTTTTATCCTCAAGGGCATTATGACGGTTGAGGATGCCAAAGCATCTGTGGAGGCCGGAGCAGCAGCCATTGTTGTCTCCAACCACGGTGGACGAGTGTTGGACCATACGTTAGGCACGGCCGATGTGCTGCCCGAGATCGCTGAGGCAGTGAAAGGAGACGTGTTTGTCCTGGTTGACGGAGGCGTGCGCTCTGGGGTAGACGTCCTCAAAATGCTGGCCTTGGGAGCCAATGCGGTTTTGGCTGGCCGACCTCTGGTTATTGCCGCCGTGGGCGGCGGGGCCGAAGGAGTGACTATGGTTCTTGACCAGTATGCTGACCAACTGCGCTCGGCTATGATACTGACAGGTTGTGCCTCGTTGGATGAGATTGACCGGTCAATACTGGTCTTTTGACATGGGATTGTATCCAAACACCAAGCTAGACTTTCGGGCCATATTGTGGTAAACTATATAAAGAGATGCTATGGCTCAGAGGGCAGGTTAGAAGCGTGACATTGATGTGAAAGTCATTATTCTGCCTGTCCCCCAGATGGAGGAATGTGAATGGCTGAAGAGAAGAGAAAAGTATTGTGCATTGAAGACGAACCGGAGATGATAGACTTGATCAAGCTCATCTTAGAGCGGAAGGGGTTTGAGGTGTTGGGGGCGGTGGGTGGCGAGGAGGGGCTGGAAGCGATCCGCCGCGAGAGGCCCGACCTGATCCTCCTGGACCTGATGATGCCTGAGGTTGATGGGTGGGAGGTCTACCGCCAGATGAAGGCTGATGAGCAATTGAAGGACATCCCGGTGATCGTGGTCACGGCCAAGGCTCAGAGTATTGACAAGGTGTTGGGGTTACACATTGCCAAGGTTGACGACTATGTGACCAAACCCTTTGGCCCCCAGGAATTGCTGAAAAGCGTAAATAAAGTGCTTGCAATGGAGAGGTAACTTTGCAACTGTGGGCTGAGTCCACCCCCGGTGCGCGGCATGATCCAGATGTGCTGAAAGGCATTACCGCAAACTGCCTCGGCGGACTTTCCACTATAACCCACTGCAAGCTTCAGACCCCCGAGGCTACGTCGTGAGCCTGTCCTGAGCATGGCTTTTCCTGAGCCCCGTCGAAGGATCGAAGGGCTCAACCGAACGGTTTTGACCGCAGATTCGGATATATCGTGGCAAAAAAGGCCGATTGAAGGCTGCACCTGTACCGCAACAGTGGTAAACGAGCGTGATAAGAAACCTCGAAGGTCCTTGGAGTGATTCTACAGAGGCAACTCTCAGCGTCAGAGTTTGCCTTTTTGTTTTGTTCTCTGATCACTGCATGGAGCAGGTGTTGCTCTGGCGGGGCAAGTATGGTAAAATAGCACTGAACCTGTTGCTGAAGGAGCCGACCAAGAGGAGTTATCGTGAAACAAAGGAGATAGCGAGATGCAAAAGTGGGAGTACATGGAAATCCGCAAGATGGCCAACAAGGTAACCATCATGGCGAGAGGGGGCGCCTCGGAGCAGACCCTCCCGGGGACCTCTATTGAGGAGAAGGAGTCGCAGTTCCTGAGCTACCTGGACCAACTGGGCCAGCAGGGTTGGGAATTGGTCTCCCACATCCATTGGGCCGACGGCAATGTCAACGTCTTTATGTTAAAGCGACTAGCCTGAAAAGGCGGTCACACTGACCTCCTCAGGGTTGAGGATCAGAAGGGCCTCGGCACGGGCGGCGCGGACCAGCCTTTTATCTGATGCCACAAGGACAAGAGAGCCCTGCTTCGACCTCTCCAAAAGGCTTTGCAGGCGTAGGGCTATGTGCAGATACAGGGCGTCAGATGAGTTGATGTTGTGAGCGACGATGCTTACTCTTCTCGCATTTCTTCTACCATCTCGGAGAGGAGCTTCCCTTTCTCCAGACTGACCTGTTGGTATTGGGCCAAGAGGGCCCTGATTTCCTCCCTGGTTGGCACTTCAACCGCGCCCTCTGGCACCCCCAAGCGTTCAAGTGCCCTCTCCTTCGAGCGTGCGATGGCCTCCTGGCGCGTTTGCTCCCTCATCAATGTTTCCAGGGAGGCTTCTCCTTTGGTGGTGAGCCAGGCTTCAGTTCGCACAGAAGTGGACTCTTTGACCATTCTGGCAGGCTTCTCGATGATGCTCGGATATTGTTCGGCTGCCGCCCGCTTCTGATGCAAGCCGGTGGCGATGAACTCCTCAACGACCTCCCTGAGCTTTTTGCC
>SOHZ01000628.1 GCA_004377365.1 Anaerolineales bacterium
CGAAACGCATTAGGAGATCCCAGCCCTGATGATTCAGTTTAAGACCCAGACAGCAGAGTACTGGCAAGAGGATCTGGTCATTGATGACCAAGACCTTGAACATCTCTACAGTTTGATCCTTGAAAGCAGCGTGCCACAGACTCTCGACCAGTTGGTCCTGGCCTTGATGGAATGGCGATGTCGGAGCGAAGAAGCCACCATCAAAGCTGAATTGGAGAAAGGAGAGCCCTATCGTCCCGGGGACAGCTATAAAGTCGGCCAGCAAATCGTCTTTCCGGCCCTGAGTTATGCCCTGGCGACGGTCACGGAAGTACGGCCAGGTTACAACCCCCAATACGACCCCTTCAAGGTCATCCAGGTACGTTTCGAGAGCGGGGAAGGAATAAGAGAGTTCGCGGCTGAGCTAGACCATCCCCACAAATTGAACGCTGAGGGAAACGACAGCGAACTGCTCGCAGGTAGGGTTTCCCCAGACCAACTTTACGCCACCTATGGCTCACAAGTCAAGCGGAGGCTAGAGGAGCGTTTGCAAACTGGCAGCAGTTGGGAGTTCGTGAACTTTGGAGATGAGTGGTTCTTGAAGGGACTTATGGGTGACATCCATGTAGGGCACCTCAACATCGCCGAGGCTGCCCTTGATGTCAGAGACGCTCCTCTGTCTCCAGAGGAACTGCAGAAGGTGCTGGAGCTCCGCACCGACCTCGACCAGTCTGCCCAGATTTTCTCCCTAAACTATGCTCTGAGAGACGATAACCGCTTCGACGATGTGGGAACCGACGATGACATCCTATGGTTCCTCCGTCGTTTGGAGCCACCCGAGGCCCTCCACCCACCCCGACGATTGCAGTACTCACCGCAGCCTTATAGCCGAGAGAATATCTCCGGTGAACTACTAGAACTGGAACGAGAGATCGAGGATGAAGCCACCGAGCCAACCGTTTTCGGCCCATATCCTCAAGAGAAGCCCCTCTATACTGCTATCTTTGTCTTAACTTATCCTCACTACCGTGTGGGTACCATGCCTCTGACCCCGAGGCTGGTTGCTCTCTTTCCTCAAAGTAGCACCCAGCGTACCAGAATAACCTTCATAGATGGTCGCAGTGGTCAGAAGATGACTGGCTGGGTTGTCCACCAACACAAATATGTCTATGGCTTAGATAAGTGGTATAAAGAGCACAATATACCCGTGGGTGCCTATATAAAGATAGAACAGACGAAAGATCCACTCACCTTTATCGTTGATTACGAACCACGACGCATGAAGCGGGAGTGGATACGGGTGGCCAAAGTTATAGAAGGCAAACTGACTTTCGAAATGCAGAAACGGCCTGTTGGCTGTCAGTACGATGAGCCAATGATCGTGGGCGAAGATAAACCGGCTGAGGTAGATAGCCTTTGGGTAATGACCGAGGAAACAGAGAAATCCATTTTCGAGATCATTCGCGAGGTCTTCCCTGAACTGGCCAAGCTCAGCCCACAAGGCACAGTGCACGCCAAGACCCTCTACAGTGCCATCAATGTCGTCAGGCGCTGCCCACCGGGGCCCATCTTCGCTGAACTCTGCACTCAGGACTGCTTCAATTCTATGGGCGATGGCTACTGGACGATGACAGTGTGAGAGACGAAAAGCCCATAGGGCCAGGCTTAGCTTCCCGTGGCGCAACCGTGCACTTCCCTCTTTGAACAGGTCAAATCCAATGGGCAAATGGATCAAACCCGACATCAACACCAAATTCCATATTGACTCTGAGTGGTGGCGTAAGAAGGGCCGCGATTTTCGCGTCCACTTGCGGAGTCACCTCTGCCCTGAATGCCAGGCAGTCTACGCCAACGATCTGGAGGTAAAAGAGATTGACTGGATCGATCCAGAGACAGCCCAGGTGACGAAAGTTGACGGCCTTTGGCAATGCCTGCGCACTCATTGCAGCCAACTGCCTGACTATATCACCGAAAAGACCACTCTGACTACTTCGGTCTTTCGCCTTTTACTGGCCAATGGTAATACCCCCCTGTCCCCTGTTGAGCTGCATCGCATCCTAGGCAAGCGAACACCTGAGATCATCCTGCGCACGCTAAGCGGCAGACAAATCTACAGGGGCATCAAGCCCATCCCAATAGAGGAGCAGAAGAAGTAGATCAGACATCGGCGGAAATCTCATGCAAAACGGAGGCCATCCCTACGGGGATGGTCTTTTCACGTTCAAGGGCCTCTCTTGCATGCTGTGTAATGAGATTGACTCTAGTGCCGAATCGCTACCCCGCCAGATCGAATATAGCCAGCAACATAGCTGTCCACCACCAACACCCCTCGATTTTCTCCAACAAGAAGATCACCTCCGGCGTTTCCTCACTGGCTTGCTCGCCGGTGCGAAAGATAACGACGGTCCGGTCGGTGGACTCCTTATGAGCAGCAATACCCTGGCTGAGATCACTAACCACGTGCTCTTCCGCGCCCGTCTCCACATACTGCATCGCCCACCGATCCAGAAAGCGCTGGGCGGTAGCTAGTTTCTCGTCATGCGAGCCGGTCTGCATGGCGTTCCCGCTGGCGTAGTATCCAAAGATCATGGAACCACCGTAGGCCATGGGCATCAACGCTTCAGCGCTCCGGGCCTCGACGCCAGCTTTCAGTTGGTTGATGGCTGCTTCCCTGTCCGGGTCGGATGGCGCTATGGGTAATCTCCAGCCCCGGTTTAACAAAATGCAAATCAAAGTCACGCTTGACAACCGGCCCACAAAGTAGTATAGTTGATCCATCCAAAACTCAACTTTAAGAGGGGAGAAAACAAATGGCCATAAACGTCCACCAATTCGAGGAGCAGGCCGAGGCCTTTCGGGAGGAGATGCTCCGCGAGTACTATCAGACCCTGGCCGGCCTCAAAGAGCAACTGGAGATTGCGCCCATCTACGAGCGTTACGCTGACCTCTTTGCCGAGGACACGGTGCGGGCGTTGCTGGGACGGAGGCAGGACAAACAGGAGCGATACCTGGCCGAGCTCGCCACCATGGGCCACCTTGAGCAGAGAGTCAAGGATCTGACAGAGGCTATCACCAACTTTATCCTGAAAGCTACGGTGGAATGGGATGGCGAGGAGATACCCTACCAGGCCGTACAGCCCCGTATTTCCAATGAGCCCGTCATGGAACGCCGCCACGAGCTATATGCGCGGCAGAGAGCGGTGACCGCCAAAAGCAATGACCAGCGCGCCGAGCGCTTCCAAGACATGTACGGCGCAGCACAAGACCTGGGGTTCACCGACTATACTGCCATGTGCGACCAACTGGAAGACCTGGACCTGGCCTGGCTCACAGAACAGATGCGAGCCTTCCTGGACCGCACAGAAGAGGTCTACACGGAGCAATTGGCCCACTACCTGGCGACCATCGGTGTCTCCAGAGACGAGGCCGAGGTCAGCGACACCCTTTACCTCTTCCGCGCTCCCCACTTCGATGAGCTCTTCCCCGCGAAGAGGATGATCCCCGCCTTGCGCGCTACCCTGGCGGGCCTGGGCATTGACATGGACTCCCAGGAGGGATTGGAACTGGACACAGAGCCCCGTCCCCTGAAAAGCCCCCGGGCCTTCTGTGCCCCCATCCGCGTGCCCGACGAGGTCAAACTGGTCATCAAGCCCATAGGCGGCCAAAACGACTACAAAGCCCTCTTCCACGAGGCCGGCCACGCTCAGCACGCCGTCAATACCGCCGCCGAGTTGCCCTTCGCCTTCAAGCGCCTGGGCGACAACTCTGTCACCGAAGGCTATGCTTTCCTCTTCGACAACCTGATCAGGAATCGCCATTGGCTGCAGGAAGTGCTTGGGGCTCCCGAATATGAAGATTATGTCAAGTTTTCACACTTCTACAAGCTCTGGTATCTGCGCCGCTACGGAGCCAAGCTGCTCTATGAACAGGAGCTCCACGGTGGGGTGGAAGACCCCGCTTCCAGGTACACTGACATCCTGGGCAATGCCCTCAGGGTCGGCATCGCCCCTGAGAAATACCTCGAAGATGTGGATGACGCCTACTATGCAGCCCAATACTTACGCGCCTGGATCTTTGAAGTTCAGATGCGCTATTATTTGGAGACAGAGTATGGTCCAGCCTGGTTCACCAAACCGGCCGCTGGTCGCTTTCTGGTTGACCTCTGGCAGCAGGGGCAGCGGGATAACGTGGTCGAGTTGGCCCGGCAGATGGGCTACGAGGGCCTGGACCTGGAGCCGCTAACGGAAGAGTTGTTGAACTTCTGACCCGTCTATTCTTCTCTTTTCCGAAAGCCTATAGTATAATTGAAGCACTACACCAAGGAGGATTGTCATGGACCTACAGCTCAACGAAGAGCAAGAGATGATCCGCAAGATGGCACGGGACTTTGCCCAGAACGAGGTAGCCCCCGTGGCTGCGGAGTTGGATGAAAAGGACGAGCCACCTCTGGCCAACCTCAAGAAAATGGCCGAGCTGGGCTTCATGGGCTTGGCCATCCCTGAGGAGTACGAGGGCATTGGTGCCGATTCGGTTAGCTATGTCATTGCCATAGAGGAGATATCCAAAGCCTGTGCCTCCACAGGGGTGATCCTGGCCGTGCACAATTCCCTGGGCAGCCACGGGCTGGTAGCCTTTGGCACCGAGGAACAGAAGCAGAAATTCTTGCCACCTCTGGCCAGCGGTGAATGGATCGCCACCTTCGGCCTGACAGAGCCAGAGACCGGCAGTGACGCTGCCTCTATAAAGACGAAGGCTGTCCTGGACGGCGACGAGTATGTCATCAACGGCACGAAACAGTTCATCACCAGTGCTCCTTTTGCCCATTTGTTCATCATCTTTGCCGTGACCGACCCCAGCAAAAAGCATCGAGGCCTCAGCGCCTTCGTGGTGGAAAAGGGCACATCTGGCTTTTCGCTGGGCCGAGAGGAGAACAAGATGGGCATCCGGGCCGCCTCTACCTGTGGGCTGGTCTTCGAAGACTGTCGCGTCCCTGTGGCCAACCGGCTGGGGGAAGAAGGGGAAGGCTTCAAGATAGCCATGTCCAGTCTGGACGCAGGGCGTGTTGGCATTGCGGCCCAGGCGGTGGGCATCGCTCAAGGGGCCTACGAGGCCGCCCTGGCCTACGCCAAGGAGCGCCACTCGTTTGGCCAGCCTATCGCCGAGTTCCAGGGTATCCAGTGGATGCTGGCCGACATGGCCACCCGCATTGAGGCCGCATGCCTCTTGACCTATCAGAGTGCTCTGGCCAAAGACAGGGCCAAAAAGACCGGCGAGCGCTATAGTAAGGAAGCCGCCATGGCCAAGCTTTTCGCTTCGGAGACAGCAGTGTGGGTCACCCAGAAGGCTGTCCAGATTCACGGCGGCTATGGTTACATCAAAGAGTACGCGGTTGAGCGCTATTATCGCGATGCCAAGATCACAGAAATTTACGAGGGGACCAGTGAAATCCAGCGCATTGTGATCGCCAACCAGATACTGCGTTAGGATGCATAGGCGGGTTGGAGGATGGAAAGAGTAAAGGCCTACGGTACGTTGAGACATTTAACCGAACAAGAGAAGAAAGCCCTTGCAGAATACCTCAGGCATTTGAAAGAAGAATACGGCGACACGGTAGTTCGGGTCGTGCTCTATGGTTCCAAGGTTCGGGGGGACTGTGATGAGGAGTCCGATCTCGATTTGCTGACCGTTATGGGAAGCGATGACCCGCGTCTCCTGGAAGCAGTGCGTCAAATCAGCTTCCCCCTCAAACTCGACTACGGCGTGGCCCTCTCCGACCTGGTCGTCGGGGCTTCGCGTTACGACTGGATGCGTAGCCACGAGGAACCTTTGTTCCGCAATATCCGCGACGAAGGGGTGGAACTATGGCCCGATTACCAGCCAGCCGCCGACGAGTGCCCCCAGCCCCGTCGCAATTCGAAATCGTGGGAGGAGCAGGTGGACGAAAACACCAAACTGATTATTGGGATACGTCTGGAACGATGCAAGGAAGATCTGAAATTCGCACGCTTATTGTTAAAAGAAGGTGGCTACCGCCAATCTATCAGCCGCGCCTATTATGCTGTCTTCATGATCACTACCGCTGCCTTGCTGGTCTTCGACATCCGGCACAGTAAGCATTCAGCCGTAGAGTCAGCCGTCCATCAGCACCTGGTCAAGCCAGGCCTGATTGAACCGGAGTACGGCCGAATCTACAGCCAGGCTTTCAAGCATCGTCTGGAGGCTGACTACAAGGACGAAGCGCAGTTCAACGAGGAGAAGGCCCGCCACATCTTGGATGACGCCGAGCGCTTTGTGGCCCGTCTTGAGAAATACCTCAGGAGTATGGAGGCCATCGAATGAGGCTGCCTATGATCTGGCCGACAAATGTTTGGTTTTTTTGGAAAATCTTCAGAACCAAACCGAGAATTTGGTGTTAAACAGTATGACGAGTCACTTCGCACCACCTTCACTTATCTCAATTTGTCGTTGATCATCGGCTAGCCATGCGTTATCAACCAAGGGAGGAGGCCCCTATGCCAATTGACCCAAAAATCGAACATCTGCGCCAGTTGCGGGAGCAGGCCAAGCTGGGTGGTGGACAGCGGCGCATTGACGCCCAGCATGCCAAAGGCAAGCTGACCGCCCGCGAACGTCTGGAGTTGCTTCTGGACCCCGGCTCATTCCGCGAACTGGATATGTTCGCCACCCATCGCACCGTGGGCTTTGGCATCGAAGAAAAAAAGGTCCTGAGTGACAGTGTAGTCACCGGTTGGGGGACCGTCGAGGGCCGCCTGGTCTACGTTTTCTCCCAGGATTTCACCGTCTTTGGCGGCTCTCTGGGCGAGGTCCACGCCGAGAAGGTGTGCAAGATCATGGATCTGGCCATGAAGAACGGTGCACCGGTCATCGGCCTCAACGACTCCGGGGGGGCGCGCATTCAGGAGGGAGTGGTCTCCCTGGGGGCCTACGCCCACATTTTTCTGCGCAACGTTTTGGCCTCGGGCGCCGTGCCCCAAATCTCGGCGATCATGGGCCCCTGCGCTGGCGGAGCCGTCTATTCGCCAGCCATGACCGACTTTATCTTGATGGTCAAGGGTACCAGCTTTATGCACATCACCGGCCCCGATGTGATCAAAGCAGTCACCCGCGAGGAGGTGACCTCCGAAGAACTGGGCGGAGCCATGGCCCACAACACTAAAAGCGGCGTGGCCCACTTTGCCGCCGAGGACGAAGAAGATTGTATCTTTCTCACCAAAAAGCTGTTGAGCTTTATCCCTCAAAATAACATGGAAGACCCGCCCTTTGTGCCCACCAGCGACCCTCCGGACCGCATGGACAAAGCCCTCGACTCCATCGTGCCCGACAGTTCCACCAGGGCTTACGATATGAAGGACGTCATCCGCCACGTCGTTGACAACGGCGACTTTTTTGAAGTGCACGAGCACTGGGCCCGGAACATTGTCATCGGCTTTGCCCGCCTGGGAGGATTCAGCGTGGGCATCGTCGGCCAGCAGCCAGCGGTGATGGCCGGCGTGCTGGATATTGACTCCTCCACCAAAGGAGCCCGTTTCGTGCGCTTCTGCGATTGCTTCAACATCCCCATTATCACTTTCGAGGACGTGCCGGGATTCCTGCCCGGGGTGGCTCAGGAGCACGGCGGCATCATCCGCAATGGAGCCAAGCTGCTCTACGCCTACTGTGAGGCCACTGTGCCCAGGATCACGATCATCACCCGCAAGGCCTACGGCGGGGCCTACGACGTGATGAGTTCCAAGCACATCCGGGGCGACATCAGCTATGCCTGGCCCGCCGCCGAGATCGCCGTCATGGGACCCGATGGGGCGGTGAACATTATCTTCCGCAAAGAAATTGCCGCCGCCGAGGACCCCGAGGCCGAGCGAGCCCGACTGGTACAAGAGTACCGCGACAAATTCGCCAACCCTTACATCGCTGCGGCACGGGGCTACATTGACGACGTCATCGAGCCCAGGGAGACCCGCCCCCGTCTCATCGAGGCTCTCAAAATGCTTCAGAACAAGCGGGACTCCAACCCGCCGAAGAAGCACGGGAATATACCTCTATAATGTTCAAAGTCTTGGTCGCTAACCGTGGCGAGATCGCCGTCCGTATATTGAGAGCCTGCCGAGAGTTGGGGCTAAAGACGGTGGCCGTCTATTCAGACGTGGACCGCTCGGCCCTGCACGTACGCTACGCCGATGAAGCCTACCCCATCGGGCCTGGCCCCGCTCGCGACAGCTACCTGCGCATTGACCGCATCATTGACGTGGCCATCCGCGCCAAAGCTGACACTATCCACCCCGGCTATGGTTTCCTGGCCGAGAACCCGCTTTTTGCCCAGGCCTGTTTGGAGGCAGGGATCACCTTCGTAGGTCCCGACTATCAAACCATCAGGATGATGGGCAACAAAGTCGCCGCCCGACAGGCTATGAGTGCCGTGGGGATTCCCATTGTGCCAGGCAGCGACGATGAGGCACTATGGGATGAGGGTGCCCTGGACGCAGCAGAAAGGCTCGGCTACCCCCTGCTCATCAAAGCCGCTGCTGGCGGCGGTGGCAAAGGGATGCGCGTCGTCCCTTCTCCCGAAGAACTGCCCCACGCCCTGACTGTCGCCCGTCGTGAGGCCGAAGCCTCCTTTGGAGACGGCACCGTCTTTCTGGAACGCATCCTCGAAGGCGCACGCCACATCGAGTTCCAAATCCTGGGCGATCAATACGGCAATGTCATCCACCTGGGAGAGCGCGAATGCTCCCTTCAGCGCCGCCATCAGAAGGTCATCGAAGAAGCCCCATCGCGGGCCCTGGACGAGGAATTGCGCCAGCGCATGGGCCAGGTGGCCATACTGGTGTCCAGGACGGCAAAATACGTCAACGCCGGTACCGTCGAGTTCTTGTTGGACGAGGACAGGAACTTTTACTTCCTGGAGATAAACTCCCGCCTGCAGGTGGAGCATCCGGTGACGGAGATGGTGACCGGCATTGACATCGTGAAGGAACAGTTACGCATCGCCTCGGGCCGCAAACTGCGTTACAGCCAGGACGACGTAAAGGTGCGCGGCTGGGCTTTTGAATGTCGCATCCTGGCTGAAGACCCCTACAACGGCTTCCGGCCCTCTATCGGCCGCGTGACGGGCCTCTACGAGCCCACCGGCCCTGGGGTGCGGGTAGAGAGCGGTATCTACGAGGGATTTGAGGTCTCCCTCTACTACGACTCTATGATCTCCAAGCTGGTCGTGTGGGGCGAGACGCGCGGTGAGGCCCTATTGCGCATGCGGCGTGCCCTGGAAGAATACCGTATTATCGGCATCAAGACCAATATCCCCTTCCACCAACAGATGATGGACAGCACCCGTTTCATCGGGGGGCAGTTCGACACCACCTTTGTTGAAAATCGCTTTGCTATGAGCGAGCCCCGGCGTGAGGAACAAAGGGAGACCGCTGCCATGGCCGCCGCGCTGTTGGTTCACAATAGAGGCTGGCGGACAGCATCCCTTGAGCAGCCTGAACAATCCCCCTGGAAACAGGTGGGGCGTTGGAGAGCTATGCAGTATGAAATATAAAGTCACTGTGGAAGGAGAAACCTTCCTCATCGAGATTGAGGATGAGAAAGTCCTTGTCAACGGCCAGCCCCACGCTGTGGACATGCAAAATATTGATGACCTCAGCTTGTACTCCTTGCTGGTGGACAACAACTCCTATGAAGCCTTCATCGAGGAGGAAGAGGGCCAATTTCAGGTTCTCCTCCAGAACGGAGAAATGTACAGTGTCCAGGTGAAAGGTGGTCGCCCCCGGTCAACTATCGTCAAGAAACCCTTCAGGATTCCCGGAGTTGAGACGACGGTCAAAGCGCCCATGCCGGGGCTGGTGATTGATGTGCTGGTGACTGAGGGCCAGCAAATCGTGGCCGGAGAAGTGCTGGTCATCCTGGAGTCAATGAAGATGGAAAACGAGCTGCGGGCACAGTGGGACGGCACAGTACAAAGCATCCATATCCACCCCGGCGATGTCGCTGGTCAAGACCAGGCCCTGGTTACCGTGCAATGGGAAGAAGTCGGACATGCACTCTCTCCGTCCCTCACAAGTACGGAGAGGTGAGATCACTTGTGAAAGAGGTGAACCGATGATCACTCTAACGCTAGATTTAAAGACTTCAGCCGCCATCCTTGGTACTCCTGAAGACAAGTTGCTGAAGCGGTTGCAACGACAGGAAGTAGAAGGGATCTGTCTTGATGACGATTGGCGCATGTCCATTTTTGTGCTGGCCCGATTGTTGAGCACCACACCTGATATCCTGCTGGAATACCTCGAAGATGACATCCTTGGTCAAAAAATCGCTGAGACCGAGGACGAAGAGTTGCTGGATAGTAGCCAGGCGCAGGCGATCTACCAGGAATACCTGGCGGAGGTTCGCTGGCCGGATAGCTGGGTAGTCAAACGATAGCGGGGTAAGGATACAGGGATGCAAGGTTAGGAGGTGAATCATGTTGACCATGGCTTTGACCCCACCGGGGCTGTACATCACGGTAGCTGTCATCGTCGTACTGGCCACGTTGATCTGGTGGCAGCGACGGCCCATCCGCCGTTTCCTGGGCCACCTGCGGGTGACAGAGATCGCGCTCGGGCCGGTCAAGTTGGGGCCGGAGGAGAAAGCCAGCGAAAAGCCGGGCCAACCCGGCGTGCACCTGAAGGGGGACTTCCAGGGCGCCCGGGTGGAAAGGATAGCCGGACGGGACATTGTGCGAGGGGAGACTGGCCCTCGCACAAAGGGTGGGACCCCCGGTGTAGAACTGGAAGGCAAGTTCGGCCAGGCCGAGGTGCGCGACCTGGCCGGGCGGGACTGGATCGAGGGCCAACGGCCACCAGACTTGGAGCCCCCAAGCAGAGAGGAGGTCACCGATGAGTGAACTGACCATCACCCTGCCGGCCGAACTGGCCGAGAAACTGCGCCGTCATATCCCCGATAAACCCCCGGATCAGGCGGTGTTGGACCTGGTGGCGCAAGCCCTGACGCAGGAAGAAGAGGACCAACCGGTTTCCAACGAAGAGTGGCTGCTGCAGCAGCGTGAACGCTTCTGGCAGAGCTCGCTGGGCCGGTACATTCATGCCCAGGCCGAGCAGGCTCGTAGCCGGGGCATCACGCTGGAACAGGTACAGCAAATGCTCGCCCACGATAAGAGTTCCTGGGCCGCCGAGGTCATTGCCGATCGTGAGGACCGGCTCTGATGGAATCCTTCTTGCTCGACACCAGTGCTCTGGTGAAATACTATCACCCTGAAATAGGCAGCCAATGGGTGCTCAACCTGGTCAGACGAGAGCAGCCTCACCTCCTTGTCTCCAATCTGACGGTGGTGGAGATGCACTCGGCCCTGGCCAAAAAGTATCGCTGCCGGGCTATCTCTTTCCAGGCGTACCAGGCAGCCGTGGACGAACTGGTGCGCGACATGGACGAAGGCCGATTTGCTGTGGTGGAACTAACCAGCCACGTCCAGACGTTGGCTATCAACCTGCTCAAAAAGCACGCCCCCACCCGCGCCTTGCGCACCCTGGACGCATTGCAACTGGCCGTGGCCGTGGACCTGAAGGAGCACGGGCGGCTGGGGACCTTCGTAGTGGCTGACGAAACGCTGGCCGACGTGGCCACTCAAGAGGGAATAACGGCCGTCAATCCAGAAACGATGGGACAGACGGAGGTCAGATGACCGTCGAACGCTACTTTAAGGACCGTGGCCCTGAACTGAAGATTTTCCGCCGCATGGTGAGCGGAGAGGAACCACGGCGCATCCTGGACATTTGCGCTGACCCGGGCACGGGCAAGAGCTGGCTCCTGCGTCGCATGGTGCAGGAGAGCGGCCAGGCTGGCTTCCCTTGCGCCTTAGCCGACTTCGCTCCGGCCTGGCAACCCGGCCCCATCAAACTGATGCGGGAACTGGCCGAGCGGCTAGGCGAAGAGTGCTTCTCCGATTTCTGCACCCAGGACGCTCTGTATCACAGCATGGCTCCGCCGCCCCGGCCCGACTCTGAACCACCGGGCCGCGTTGACCTGAGCGACAGCGACTTTCGTGGGGCGCAAGTGCGAGACATCGCCGGGCGCGACTTGTATGACATTGACCTCCACCAGCACCGCCCACCCACTGCGGCCGAGGCGGAGCGGATCGAGCA
Organism: Anaerolineales bacterium; assembly: GCA_004377365.1. Taxonomy (GTDB): domain Bacteria; phylum Chloroflexota; class Anaerolineae; order E26-bin7; family E26-bin7; genus E26-bin7. Next base: position 12,135 of record SOHZ01000628.1, read on the forward strand.
CCAGCTTTCGGCTGCCTTTGTCCGTGAGTTGCGAGCACTGGCTGCCAAAGGGCCAACCGTGCTGTTGCTGGACGGCTGTGAGCATATACCGGTGGAGACGGCCGACTGGCTGAGCCGTCGCCTGTTGTACCTCATGCGGGACACGCCGGGGACCTGGTGGCGGCTGGTGGTGGTGCTAGCCGGGCGACCCAGCGGTCCTCGACCTGCCTTCCAGCCCTGGGCCGACTGGCGGGGTATCGTCTGTGCTCTCGACCGGCTGAGCGATTTCGAGGAACAGCACGTCCGAGACTTTTTCCAACAGTGTGGCCTCTACCTGGAAGCAGCCGAGTTCGCCTTTGTCTACCGCGTCTGCAAGGCCCGGCCGCTGAACATGGCCTCCATCGTTGAGGAGTTATTGGGAGGCAGGCGATGAGTGAGAAGGAGACGAGGGAAAGGAGAGAAGAACTGTTCCGTCTGCTGGCCAAAGCAGAGGACACCGAAGCACTGACCGCTACCCTCATCCGCCGCATAGTGGCCCAAGCCGAGGAGCAGGAGCCGGAATGGGGCGGGCTGCTGCGGGCGGCGGCCATCCCCCGTCGCCTGGACGCTGCTGTGATAGGCGTGCTGCGCGATGCCCCCGATGACGAAGCGGGCAACCAGGCCGCGCTGCAACGGCTGGCCGGCTACTCCTTCGTCCTGCCCGACCCAGAGGGGCGAAGCTACGCCCTGCACGAGGAGGTGCGGGCCCTGCTGCTGGAAGATTGGCAGGCCCCAGAGCGACGGGCGCGCTACGTCGAGCTGAGCCGGGCGCTGTGGGAGTACTTTGCTCGCGGCGGATTACA
>SOHZ01000616.1 GCA_004377365.1 Anaerolineales bacterium
GAACGTATTAAAGATCACGGTTGAAGGAAGCAATCCTGTTCTGGTCAGAGACTTTGCCAATGTGGTCGGTGCCAAGGCACTGGCCTATGTGCAGGAACTATATGAGGTCCACGACCTGAGACCCCTCGACCCGGCCACACTCCCTGCTTCTCCCGTAAAACCCAACAAGGTGCTGAACCTGGCTTTAGGAGCCGTTTTAGGCCTGACTCTGGGCGGGGGGCTGGCTTTCCTTTCGGAGTACCTCCAGGCCCCTCTGGAAAGCATGACAAACCTCGGTATTCTCGACGATGAGACCGGAGCGTACAACAAACGCTATTTCAAGCAGAGGTTGGGGGAAGAGATGAGCCGGGCCGGGCGAAACAAGTATCCCCTGTCTCTGGCCCTGATGAACGTTGACCACCTCGAGGTGATGGGCACGTCCTCTCCCTCTCAGGTTCGCAGTGAGGCCCTGCGCAAGGTGGCCGTGTTCTTGAAGCAGTATCTGCGCGAAGAGGATGTCCTGGCCAGGCTCGATGGGACCGTCTTTGCTTTCCTGTTACCCGATATGGCGGGGGAAAAGGCCAAAGCCATTATGGAAAAACTGCAGACAAGGATAGCCTGGACACCTCTGGAGATGGAGAGAAGCGGTGTCAAGCTTAATCTGAGCAGTGCTACCGGTGTGGCGGCTTATCAGTACAACGGCACGAGGCAGGATGAGTTTCTGGCCGAGGCCAACCGCGCTTTACAACAGGCGGAAGAGGCTGGTTATGGTAAGGTATGTTTGCTCTCGGAGAGTGGAGAGGAGGACCATTGAGTATGGGAAGGGATGAGAAAATGAGGTTCTTGCGCCCGGTTTTCTTAATGGGCTGTTTTTGCCTGCTTTTTTTGGCCTTGGCCATCCTGGGGGTTGCCCCTGCCTCGTCGCAGGGCGTGGAGATCACACCAGATGCCCCTCCGCCCACCGACGTGGTTCAGGTGACAGTGACGCCGACGGTTTCTATTGAAAGCCCTCCTTCGGAATTTCGGGTAACCCTGGCCGAATTAGGCTACGGGGAAAGGATTCTGACCAGCCCTCACGGCACCGCCGAGTATACCCTGCGTCTGCCCGAAGGTTGGGAGTTACGTGAGGGGAGCTTCTTTAGGTTGTATTTCAGCTACACTTACAATGGTATCGGTATCACAGACACACAAGCCCTTCCGTCTCTTTTTGGTGATATGATCGTCGTTGTTGACGGAGAGACCCAGCGTGTTTTCCCTATCGAAGAACCTGCCTTAGAGAAGTCTCGCTTGCGAATCAATCTGCCCCTTTCCCTCCTCAACGACCCTGCTCGTAGCGTACATAGCATCAAAGTGACCCTGGATGCCAGCTCTCTCTGCAACGTCCCTCACAAGGCGCACTTGATCATCCACCCTGCTTCTTTTTTCTCTCTGGCCTACAGTCAGCTTCCTATCATCACTGATCTGGCCCTCTACCCACGGCCTTTCTACCAGCGGGCCTTTGAGCCAGACCAGGTCCGTTTCGTGCTGCCGGCCCAGCCCACGGAGATGGAATTGGCCGGAGCCGTGGCCGTCGCTGCCAAGCTGGGTGACCTGGCACCTCGTATGGTCATCAGTGGGACCACTGACCTGGAGTTGCTGGATCGCCTGGAAGCAGGGGAAGTTCCCCAGGAGCATCTGATCGTAATCGGCAGGCCAGAAAGCAATGAAGTGATTTGGAAACTCAATCAACTGGGCGTCCTTCCAGTGTCCCTGCAAGCCCGTCAATTGAGTCTTGTCGGTGAGGGGCCGGCTGTGGTGGCCCCCGGTGACATCCTGACTTATATCCTGACGCTTGCCAACACGAGCCAGGATGCCGTCTCCTCCCTTTCCCTGGTTGATACGTTACCTGCCTACGCGCAAGTGGTGACTTGTAGCCCCTCGTGTTCCGAGGCAGTGGAAGGGGAAGTAAGCTGGCCTGTATCCTCGTTAGGTGTGGGAGAAGCGCTCAGCTACACCCTGGAGTTGCGCCTGAGCGAGGTAATCACCGATTCGGTTGTGGAGAACACAGCTACCCTGCTTGATGCGGCCTCTAATCCGATCAACGTCAACACACTGACCACGGCGGTAAGTTACACTCCGCTGCCGGAATCTGGTCCGAGCTCATCTGTTTCCGTTGAAGACGGTTATTTCTTTTCACAGGGAGAGCGGGCCGTGCCGGAACACGATGGCATTGTGCAGGAGATCGTATCCCCCTGGGATCAGACACGGGCCATTCTGATCATTACCGGCCTGAGCGATGAGGCGGTCTACAAGGCGTGCCGGGCTATGAGTTCCCAGAGCCGTTTCCCCGGCATGAAAGGCCCCTTTGCGCTGGTGCGTGAGGTGCATCCCCTGCCTGAACTCCCGCCAGAACCCCAGGCCACCTTCCTGACCTTCGCCGATCTGGGATATAGTGACAAGGTGTTGAGAGGTCACTCTCAAGAGGCCGACTACTACTTTGATATTCCCGTTGGCTGGCGCCTCACCGAGGCGGCTTACCTCGATCTGCGCTTCAACCACTCTCAGCTTCTCAACTATGACAGTTCATTTCTGAGCGTGTTGTTCAACAATGAACCGATCGCTACCATTGCGCTTAGCGACGAGACCTCACTGGATGGAGAACTGAAAGTTGAACTGCCTCCCTCTCAAGTGCGCCCCGGCAAGAGCAATAGAATTTCCATCCAGGCTGGGATGCGCCTTTTTGATGAATGTGTCCCTGTAGATACGTGGTTGCTCGTAAGCAGCGAGTCTTTGCTTCACCTGGATCACAAAGAGCAGGATATCGGTTTTCTGGCTCTGGATTTCTATCCTTATCCTTTTGACTGGCGGTCTGATCTGGCCGATGTCCTTTTCGTGCTGCCGCCAGAGCCCTCGCCCGAGGAATGGGGCGAGACCCTGCAACTGGGCGCTGCTTTGGGTGGTGCCGCTGGCGGTCCCAACCTGGCACCAGCAGTGGCCCTGGGGAATACCCGGTCCGAGGCAGAGTTGGGTGATTATCACTTTGTTGCCATAGGGCGGCCTTCGCGCAACCCCATGCTCCAACAGGTCAACGCTCAACTGCCTCAGCCTTTCCAGTACGGTTCCGACGAGATTGAACAATGGATAGACGACATAGTTCTTCGTCTGCCCCCCGGCTTGAGCCTGGGGCTTGTGCAGTTGATCCCCTCCCCCTGGAATGAGGCGCGCGCTTTTCTAGCTGTCACCGGTACGACCGATGAGAGCGTCAAGTGGGCGATGGACGTGCTGGCCGATCGGCCCTGGGCCTTGAAAGGTAACCTAGCCCTCATTAGAAATGATAGGGTCAACACGATTGATACGCGTGGGTTAACGAGCGGCGGTATGGCGACGGCCGTGGCAACCGCTGTGCCTGAAATGACCTCGGATGTTGTGCCTACGGTTACACCCACACCTCTACCACTCAGCCCAACCCCAGATGTTTCTGATTCGCAGTACAGTTCAAAACAGCCGGACCGTCCTGGGTGGCTCATCCCCCTGGTGGGAATGACTGGATTGGTGGTAATCGCCATCCTTGCTGTTGCTTTCTGGCGAGCAAAACAAAGGAGGGTATAATTTAGGGTGTTCAAGATATCATCCCAGGTGAAAGTATCTACTGCTCCCCCACCTGCCAAGCCCGATCAAAATATTCTAACGGTGGC
>SOHZ01000160.1 GCA_004377365.1 Anaerolineales bacterium
CTTTAAGCGTATGGATTGAACCCGCACAAGAAGCGACCGGGTGAGGGGCTGTCAAAATGTGTGTAGACTCAACACGCGAAGCATTTATCACTGTTGCACCACTCCTGCACCGCCTGTACCGCAGTAGTGATGCAACAGTGGTGATTGCGGTACAGGCGATACAGGTCATCATCTCGCTAGCTGAACAGGGCATCTCGGATGGCAAACATAGGGAAGGAATCGTTGAGGCTGTCCTTTATGTCGAGAGGAAACGGTAACGTGATTACGAGGGCAGATAGCCAGTCTAATAGATTACAATCTCAGGGAGTGGCAGCCTTCAAACTGACCCTGAGTTGAGTAATTCGGGGCCTCGCCAGGCTGAAACCTGCGCTCCAGCCCGAACCCATGATCTAACCAGTCCTCTGGTAAGGATTTGTGACTAGAATTATAGCACTTTTTAATAACTTAGTCAAATCTAATAACTCTCTTTTCGTACCCGCAGAATACGGCGTGGGGTCAAATTGCCTATAGAGTATAGCGTCTCTCAGGAATTCTGTCAACTAGGCAACTTTACCTATCAGGAGCATCGGGTTTAGCACTTATGTTTAGCCAATCGTCTGTTTTGGCCCAGTTTTGACCGCGAAAACGGGCTAAAATCTAGCTCCAGCCGGCCTGTCACAAGCTGGTTTCGTTAAAACTGATGCTCTTGCTTTACCCATCTCTCAGAGAATGTCTGAAAACCTTGGTGTAGACTGAATCTCTCTAACAAAACTCTAACACTCCTCATATACTATTCTAATACGAGAGGGGTAAAATAGAGACACAGAACTCATGGAGATCTGAAAGGCAAGCGGAATGAATCTGAACAAGTTTACCGAAAAAGCACAAGAAGCTATCCTTGAAGCACAAGGTTTGGCCACCCAATACAACCACAGTCAGATAGAGCCGGAACATCTTTTGTTGTCCCTTCTGCAACAGGCCGATGGCGTGGTGCCCCAGATCGTGCAGAAACTGGGGGACAGTCCGCAGGCTCTGCAGCAAAGGCTGGAAAGTGGCCTGGCTGCTCGTCCCAAGGTCTACGGGACAACGGCCCAGGTGGGCCTCTCGCGGGCCTTACAAGAGATTCTACAGGCTGCGGAGCGTGAAGCGGGACAGATGCGGGACGACTATGTCTCCACTGAGCACTTACTCATCACCCTGACCGATTCGCGAGCAGGGCAGGTAGCGCAATTCCTGGCCGCCTTCGGCATTACCAGAGACGCCATCCTGCGGACCCTGACAGCCATCCGCGGCTCTCAGCGGGTGACCACCCCCACGCCAGAGAGCACCTACCAGGCCCTGGACAAGTACGGGCGCGATCTGACCCAGTTGGCCCGCCAGGGAAAAGTGGACCCGGTCATCGGCCGCGACGAGGAGATACGCCGCGTCATCCAGGTACTATCGCGGCGTACCAAGAACAACCCGGTCCTCATCGGCGAGCCAGGAGTGGGCAAGACGGCCATCGCTGAGGGACTAGCCCAGCGCATCGTGCGCGGCGATGTGCCCGAGGGACTCAAGAAAAAACGTATCGTGGCCTTGGATCTGGGAGCACTCATCGCCGGGGCCAAGTTCCGGGGCGAATTCGAGGAACGGTTGAAGGCTGTCCTCAAAGAAGTCACCGACGCCCAGGGTGAGATCGTCCTGTTCATTGATGAACTGCACACCGTGGTCGGCGCTGGCGCGGCCCAGGGGGCCATGGACGCTAGCAATATGCTAAAGCCCATGCTGGCCCGCGGTGAACTGCACTGCATCGGCGCTACCACCCTGGACGAGTACCGGGAGCACGTGGAGAAAGACGCGGCTCTAGAACGGCGCTTCCAGATCGTCTACGTGGACGAGCCCAGCGTGGAGGAGACGATCAGCATTCTGCGGGGCCTCAAGGAACGTTACGAGGTACACCACGGGGTGCGCATCCAGGACAGCGCCCTGGTGGCCGCAGCCGTACTCTCCCATCGCTACATCGCTGACCGCTTCCTGCCCGACAAGGCCATTGACCTTATTGACGAAGCGGCGTCCAAGTTGCGCATGGAGATTGACAGCCTGCCCTCGGAACTGGACGAGGTGGAGCGCAAGATCATGCAGTTGGAGATTGAGCGCCAGGCCCTCAAAAAAGAGAAGGACAAGGCTTCCAGGGAACGCCTGTCCCGGCTGGAAAAGGAACTGGCCGACCTCAAGGAGAAGAGCGCCGCCCTCAAGGCTCACTGGCAGCAAGAGAAAGAGGCCATCCAGGCCCTGCGAGAGACTAAAGAACAGATCGAACAGACCAAACTGGAGATCGAACAGGCCGAGCGACGGGCTGACCTGGAGGCTGCAGCCCGGCTGCGCTACGGCACCATGCGTGAGCTGGAGGAGCGGCTGAAGCAACAGGAAGTTCAGCTCCAGCAACTGCAAAAAGATCACCGTATGCTCAAGGAAGAAGTGAGCGACGAGGACGTGGCCGAGATTGTGGGCCGGTGGACGGGCATCCCCATCTCCCGCCTGATGGAGGGCGAGATCGAAAAACTGCTGAAGATGGAGGAGCGGCTGCATAAACGCGTCGTCGGCCAGGATGAGGCCATCTCCGTGGTGTCCAACGCCGTGCGCCGGGCGCGGGCGGGTCTGCAAGACCCCAACCAGCCCATCGGCAGTTTCATCTTCCTGGGACCAACGGGTGTTGGCAAGACCGAGTTGGCCCGCGCGCTGGCCGAATTCCTCTTCGACGACGAGGAGGCCATGGTGCGCATTGACATGAGCGAGTATCAGGAGCGCCACACCGTGGCCCGTCTCATCGGTGCGCCACCGGGCTACGTGGGCTACGAGGAAGGTGGCCAACTCACCGAAGCTGTGCGGCGGCGTCCCTACGCCGTGATTCTCTTCGACGAGATCGAGAAGGCCCACTTCGAGGTCTTTAACGTCCTGCTGCAACTGCTGGACGAAGGGCGTCTGACTGACGGCCATGGCCGCACCGTGGACTTGACGAACACGGTAGTCATCATGACCTCCAATGTGGGCAGTCAGTGGATCAAGGAACTGGGCGGCAAGGATGAAGGGGAAATGCGTCGGCGAGTGCGAGAGGCCATGGAACAACACTTCCGGCCCGAGTTCCTGAACCGCATTGACGAAATCATCATCTTCCACTCCCTGACCATGGAGCATTTGGTACAGATTGTGGACATCCAACTGGAGAGCCTCCAGAAGCTCTTGGCTGACCGTAAGGTTGGACTCTCGCTGACCGAGGTCGCCAAGCGCCACCTGGCCGAGAAGGGATTCGACCCCGTGTACGGGGCCCGGCCCCTCAAGCGTACCATCCAGCGAGAGTTGCAAGACCCTCTGGCTATGAAGATTTTGCAAGGCGAGGTCAGCGAAGGAGACACGGTGTGGGTAGACTTGCGCGGCGGCCAACTAGTCTTTGAGTGGGAAGAGGTGTTGGAGAAGGCAGCCTAATATGTCATTGCGAGGAGCAAAGCAACGAAGCAATCCCAGGAGGCAGCATATGAGATTGCTTCGCTTCGCTCGCAATGACAGGAGGGTTCGCCACTTAAGATTGGGTAGCAGAGCACCGGATGTCGGGGATTTCCGGCCTTCGGTGTTCTGGCCTGGGTGGTGAGCGTATCACGGAGGGGACAAAGGGGCAAGGAAACAGGGGGTAAGCGT
>SOHZ01000376.1 GCA_004377365.1 Anaerolineales bacterium
TGAGGCCACGACCAAACTCAAAAGCATCGAAGGTCTGAAAGATATCCCCATCGTTGCCTTGACGGCCAAGGTCATGGATGGGGACCGCGAGATGGCCCTCACCGCTGGCTGCGATGGCTACATCCCAAAGCCCATTGACGTGGACACGCTCCCTGACCTGATCAAAGACTTCCTGGCAGGCAAACGGGAAATGGTTGCCGTAGCCGAGGAGAGAGTCTACCTGCGTGAGTACAGCCAGAAGCTGGTTGACAGGCTACAAGAAAAGATCGAGGAACTTACAAAGGCCAATGAAAAGTTACGGCATACGGATGAGATGAAATCTCGCTTCATCTCTATCGCCGCCCACGAACTGAGGACGCCTCTGACGCTCATTCAAGGATATCTGAGTATGCTCACCCAGTCCGGGGGCGAGGCGACGTACCAGTTAGATGATAACGTTATGGAGATGATTCAGGGTATGGCCAAAGGCCTGGAACGCCTGACCACCATTGTTGAAGAAATGCTCGATGTAACCAGGATTGAAAGCGGGACGCTGAAGCTACACCTGGGGCCTGTTTCGCTCAAGGATGTCATCATGGCAGCGGTCAGGAAGCTAAAACCCTTTGCCAAGGAGAGGGAACAGGAAATTGCTGTCCCCGACTTGAGTGGCATGCCCACCGTAAAGGGTGACGCAAATAGGTTACTTCAAGTCTTTACGAACCTGATCGGCAATAGCATCAAATACACTCCCGATGGGGGGCGTCTCAGCCTCAGCGTTAGAGTGATGGAAGCAGGAAAAGTCCTCGGCCCCGACGTCCGAGCGACGGGTCGGGGCGAGTTCATTGAGGTCATCGTTGAGGACACGGGTGTCGGCATTGCTGAGGAAGATCAGGAGCGCATCTTCAAACGCTTCTACGAGGTGAAGGACCCCTCTCTGCACAGCACCAGTAAGACCAGCTTTATGGGGGGCGGTCTGGGGCTGGGGCTACCCACCGCCCGCGGGATCGTAGAAGCCCATCGTGGTTGGCTGTGGGTGGAGAGCGAGGGCTACGACGAAGAGAGGTGCCCGGGCAGCCGCTTCCACGTCTTGTTGCCTGTACATGGAACCGTAATCGCTTCGGAAAAGTAACTTCCGCTCACTCACCACTAAAATGCCGAGAAAACGGCCTCAAAGTGGCGAAAATGGCTTGTTATGGTCAACTTAAACGCTTAAATCGGAAGTTACTTTTTCTCAGGTACTTGCCGGGGAATTAAGGTTCCATGCTGTAGCTACTAAAGCGGCAGAGGCATCCACTGGTAAATAGCTGGACGGTAAACGTAGATTATGTATGGATAGGTCTGAAGGAACTACCCTTCAGCGCCCCGGTCTTGTAGGAGCTCCTATTTGACACTTGTTGCACACTAACTTATAATCAGCAAGATGGGCGGTTAGCTCAGTTGGTCAGAGCGCCTCGCTTACACCGAGGAGGTCACAGGTTCGAGTCCTGTACCGCCCACCACGGTCCGAATCAAGCCGCCCCGGAGCCCGGTGAGCGGCTTTCACTTTTGGGGGAATGTTGGTATAATAAAGTTATGAAACGTGAGTACCCCAAAGCTCCCATCGCTGGCGTGGGAGTGGTCGTCGTCAAAGGAGATAAGGTCTTGTTAGTCAGGCGTGGCAAAGAGCCAGGCCGGGGCCGTTGGGGCCTCCCTGGCGGAGCGATCGAACTGGGCGAAACTGTGGCCCAAGCCGCAGAGCGTGAGGTGGATGAGGAGTGCGGGGTAGAGATAGAAATCAGAGACGTGATCGAGGTCATTGACCGGATTATCCCCGATGATGATGGCCAGATCAGATACCACTACATTCTCATTGACCTGCTGGCTGAACACCGCAGGGGAGACCCGATCGCCTCCTCCGATGCTGCGGAAGTGCGCTGGGTTTTGGAGAAAGAGCTTGATCCGTTGGAACTATCCCCGGCGACCAGTCGCGTCATCCGCAAGGGTCTGCGCATGGCAGCGACGGAACCCCAAAGACAGCCCCCCATCTACCTCCAGCAGACCTGGGGAGCCGATTAGCTTATTGGCGCACAAGAACAAAGCCTCACACCCGAAATCAGGCGTGAGGCTTTTTGGCGTCACTGAGTGGGTTGGAGAGCATCCTATCCCGCCAATTTTCTTATGACAGCGTCCACCAGGGCCTCCAATCTCCCCACCTGCTCGTCCAGGGCACGCACCTCTTGGGCAAGCGCCTTTACGTCTGTGGGTGTCTCAGTCGTAGTCACCCTTGTAATTTCGGGTACTATTGTAGAGGTCACTTCAGCCAGGATGAATTTAGGCAGAGCGGCAATGCGGTCCATGGTAGGCCCCAAGGTCTCGAAAGTAGCCCAGTCACCGGTTGCCCCCACCACGAAAATGCAGCAGCCCCTGACATAGTCGTCCTCGCAGAGTCGATCGTTATACCACTTGAGGGATTCCCAGTATTGCTCCTCGCTCAGTTCGGTCCGCCAGCCAACGTCGCCACGACCGGGGTGCACAGCCTGGGTCATGCCACATTCGGTGATGATGGCCACGTGTTTGTCGCCGTACTCCTTGCGCACTTCCCTCATGAAGCGGCGGTATTTGAGGCAAAGCCACATGCCTTCATTGCCGTCCCTCAAGCCCTGCTCGTGCAGCCGCCACATGGTAGGCCAATCGTACTCGTGAACCCCCAGATACTTGTGGGTCTCCAGAGTGCGGGGAAAGTACTCGACGAAATCGCGGTCAGCCAGGTTCCCCGTGGCAAAGTTCATGGCCACCGCTTCCAGCTCTGGATAGCGTTCCTTCAAACGCTGGGCAAAGGCCACCTGAAAACGATCATACTGCCCGTACAATTCCTTGGGGTGGCTGGTGATGATCCGCTCATTGAAGGACTCCCAGGCGTTGTAGAGCCCCAGCTCGTTGACCCGCTCAGCGAGAACGCGGTCGGCAAAGTCCCGGCCGCTCCTTTCCGGGTCTGTTTCGAACTCTTGATGCGGGGTGTAGAGCCGGCCGATAATGAACGCCGAGGGATGAATTTCCCGCACCTGCCTCCAGAAATCAACGTCGTGATGGAGGGTCTTGATCACCAGCGGCTTCACCCTCTCAATAGCACTGAGTACCTCTGGTCTTATCCAGTTGACATGGAATCCAAGCTTGTTCATTGATCTCCTCCCCTTTACCTTTGGAGTCTGCCCAGATATGTCTTTGACAGCTTAAGCCTGGGCTGCTTTGACCTCCGCCAGGAGCATGTCCTTCCACTTCCGCCCGCCGTCCCACTGATTCCCCGGTGACTGAGTGATCACAAACTCTTTCTGCCCCCTGATGCTCTCCACTGCCAAATGCAAATCTCGCATCAGAGAAGCCAATAGCTTGCCTCCACTGCTCAACTGGGCAGCAGTGGGAATCTCAGTAGTAAAGTCGCCAGCAAAACAGATGCACACCCCCCGCGGATTGTGCTGCACATTGGAACCGGCAAAATAGCACACCGTCTCCAGATCGTTGGTCCGGTAGATCTTCCCATCAGAGGTGATGTAAAAGTGGTAGCCAATGCCCGGCCACTGCTTCTTCTCCACCAGATAGTTGGCAATCTTCCCAGGAGGAAAGTCGCCCGGCAGCACGCTGTGCTGTATGACCAGGTATTTGATCTGGTCCCGAGTGCGCCTGTCGAAACG
>SOHZ01000280.1 GCA_004377365.1 Anaerolineales bacterium
TTGCCAGCCAGGGACGAGATTCTTCGCTCCCGTCGGTCGCTCAGAATGACATTTCGACGGAAGTACGGTTGCAGTATTAGGAGGTGTCAAGTTCGACCTACTCATTTCTGCCAGAGTCCAGTTACCTGTTGATCCATCACCCTGACCATTGGAGGCGCGCGATGTTAGAATTCTTTCATGGCAGTTTAGGCTCATTAGACCTGGCTGTCGCCGGGCTAATTGAATATGAAGCAGAGAGGCAGGCCCGCAAGCTGATCTTGATCCCCTCCGAAAGTCAGGCCCCGGCCGCTGTGCGCGAGGCGCTTGGTTCGGTTTTTCAGAACATTTACGCCGAGGGCTACCCGGACCCCAGCATTCACGGTGCTCCGCAAGCGGCCATCTTGGATTATGAGGTCCAGTTGGCCTTGTATCGGCGTTACTCTGACCGCCGTTACTACAAAGGGGTGGAATACGTGAATGTCCTGGAATCGCTTGCTCGACGCCGGGCGGCCGAGGCCTTTGCCACGGATGCAGTTCCCCCCCAGGAGATCTGGGCTAACGTCCAGCCACTGTCGGGCTCCCCCGCCAACAGCGCCGTTTATGCTGCCCTGGTCCCGCCCGGTAGCACAGTGATGGGCATGGACCTTTTGCATGGGGGACACCTCACCCACGGCAGCCCAGCCAACCGCTCGGGCAAATTGTACAACATTGTCTCCTACGGCATTGATTTGGAAACTGAGCAGTTGGATTATGAGGCCATCGAGGAACTGGCCCGCCAGCACAAGCCCAGGATGATCATCGCCGGATACACTTCTTATCCCTGGATGCCGGACTGGGCCAGATTCCGCCAGATTGCTGACGCAGTCGGCGCGTATCTGCTAGCGGACATCTCCCACGTTGCCGGGATGGTCGCCGCTGGCGTGGTTCCGAGCCCCGTCGGGTATGCCCACGTCATCAGCTTTACCACCCACAAGACCCTGTACGGCCCCCGTGGGGCGTGCATTTTGACGACCGACAAAAAGCTGGCGGGAAAGATAGACGCCGCCGTCTTTCCTGGTGAGCAAGGGGGGCCGCATGTCAACGCCATGGCTGGGATGGCGGTGGCCCTCAAGCTTGCCCGGTCGCCCGAGTTCGTCCAGCTCCAGCGCCAGGTGGTGGAGAACGCCAGGCAGCTAGCGGTCGAGTTGGAACAGCATGGCTTGCGCATCCCCTACGGGGGCACCGACACGCATATGCTGCTGGTGGACTGCAAGAGCGTCCGTTCTGACTTTGGCGTGAGCCCCGACGGCAAACCGGGTACCCCGCTGATGGGCGACACGGCCGCCCGCATCCTGGACCTGGCAGGTATTGTCGTCAATCGCAACACCATCCCGGGTGACAGGAGCGCCCGCAACCCCAGTGGCATCCGGCTGGGTACCCCCTGGATCACCCAGCGTGGTTTTTGTGCACCGGAGATCGAAGGCCTGGCGGAGATCATGGCCCGCGTGCTCAAGGCGACTGAGCCTTATGCCTACGCCGGCCGGTACGGGCCGGTCTACCGTGCCAAAGTGGATTTTGACGTGTTGGAGCGGGCCAAGTGGGATGTGGTGGATTTGGCTTGTCGTGCTGACCTGGAAGCGGATTACGCCCCCAGCGGCTACCCCCACCACTACTTTATGTACAAGCCATCCAGGGACGTTGGTGGCGAATGGGACATCATCGAAATCGAAGGCACCCATGCGCGTGGCTTTTGCAACGTGGCCATGACCAACGACGTTTATGCGCTGGAGCCGGGCGAGAGCCAGCCGACCTGGATTCTGGAGCCGGACGGCCTGCCAATGAGTGGTGGAGTGCTGAAACGGCCGGGGGAGGAAACCACCTGCTTCCAGTTGCTGATCCCCAAGTCAGTGGAATCCCGCGTTGCCCATTGGCTGCGCGCCCTTTCCGATGGGTACGTCCATGTAGACGCCGACGACGTATTTGCCAAAGCGCCCGGCCCGGTCGTTGTCCGCCGGCTGCCCCACGAATTGGCCGACGAGTGGGAGTCAAGGCCACCGGCGGTTGAAACCTTTGACGACGAGACAGCAGGCTGGGCGTTCCACAAACCGTATTGGATTGGACAGCGGGCGCGGGCTGATGCTCCCGGCGGGTTGGAGTCTGTGCCTGCTTTCACGTGGGAGGAGCCCACCGATCTCCCCCTGCGGCGAACCACGTTGTATGATATTCACCGCCAAGCGGGCGGGAGAATGGCTCCCTTTGCCGGCTGGGAGATGCCAATTCGCTACGTCTCCGTCCAGGAGGAACACCTGGCGGTGCGCCAGGCGGCCGGGTTGTTCGACGTCAGCCACATGGGGTTGTTTGAATTCAGTGGTGAGAACGTGCACCTCTTCGTCAACACCATCACCACAAACGACGTCTCCTTGTTGGATGTTGGGCAGTCTTTATACGCTTTTCTGCTGGACCACGATGGACACGTGCTGGATGACGTTTGGATCTATCGGCTGGAAGGGAACCGGTACTGGATGGTGGTCAACGCGGCTAACAACGACAAGGATTGGGCCTGGGTGAACGCCGTTCGTGAGGGGCGCGTGATGATTGACCCGCAGCGACCGTGGTCTCGCGCCTTGGGTACAGAAACGGTCGTCCTCCGCGATATGCGCGATTCTGCCCAGGGAAGTGAGATGCGAGCACAACTGGCTCTACAGGGGCCCCGTTCGCGGGATATTCTGCTGACCATGTTGGATCAGGATGACCCGCTTCGTGAGGCGCTGCTAGAAATGAAGCGAAACGAGATCCTTCACGGCCGGCTGGCAGGGTACGACCTCTACCTGGCGCGCACGGGCTACACGGGCGAGCCGATGGCCTTTGAGATCTTTGTCCATCCGGCTGCTGCCCCCGCTCTGTGGCACGCGCTGCTGGAGGCGGGCGAGCCCTTTGGCTTGCAGCCGGCTGGCCTGGCGGCGCGGGACAGCTTGCGCATTGAGGCCGGGCTGCCTCTATACGGCCACGAACTGGCCGGGCCGCTGGACCTCAACCCGGCTGACGCTGGTTTCGATCCCTACGTCAAGCTTTACAAGCCCTTTTTCATCGGCAAGGCGGCGTACATGGCGCAAGAGCGCCAGCGTCAGGCGCGGCTGATCCGCTTTCGGTTTGACGAGGAGCGCGCCCGGATGCCGAGACAGGGTGACGTCGTGGTCAGCCGCAAGGGGCGGGTGGTCGGCGCGGTGACCAGTTGCTCCATTGACAGCGACGGCTGGTTGACTGGATTGGCTTACGTGCAAAAACGATACGCCAAGCGGGGCACCCGTTTGGGTGTCTTTCAGGTTGAGAGCAAGAGTTGGGCCAGCCAACCACTCACCAGCCTCAAAACCGGCGACCGGGTCCAACTGCACGACGATATCACTGTCATCAGGCGCTTTTTGAACAAAAAGGAATGAGCGAGTAGTTGTCTTTGTCATTGCGAGGAGGGAAGCGGTTGCGAGGCGAAGCCGAAGCAAACCCGGGGCGAGATTCCTCACTTCGTTCGGAACAGGCTCCGCAATCCCAGGAGACAGCATAGGAGATATTGCTTCGCTTCGCTCGCAATGACAGGAAGGGAGTTGTCTCTGTCATTGCGAGGAGCCCTTCGGCAGGCTCAGGATAAACTCCGCGACGAAGCAATCTCAGGAGGCAGCATAGCAGAGA